>DATDOP010000336.1:0-19761 GCA_035293185.1 Dehalococcoidia bacterium
CCGGTAATGGTGAACTTACCGATTTGGGGAATGTGCTTGAGGTAGTTGGCCTTCGTGTCGAAGCTGCCATCGGCGCGCTGGACCATGAAGCCGTCGGAGAGGAAGGCAGCGAGGCCGGCCTCGTCCTGGCCGGCCAGCAGAGTGATGTAGTGGTTGGTCAGGCCGGTTGCCGTCTGAGTCACGTTGTCCAGAATCGGTGCGGCGCCAGCATCTTCGTCCTCGTCTGAGCTGCAGGCCGAGAGGGCAATCAGCAGCGTCGCGATCGCCAGCAGGGGCAAGAGACGCTGCAGGAGGGAGATGGCGCGGTACGTTCTGGTATCAGCAGAGGTTTCATCGAGTCCCAATGGTGCCTCAATTCTTAGCCCACAGGCTGCTAGAAACGGCAATCCTTCCGGAGGGCAGCAGGGCGCGGTCCGGTAACGGAGTGGTTATCGGCTGAGACGGGTGCTTTCGTTAGAACTCAGAACCAAGTCAGGCGGCTTCCGCCGGCACGTGGCCGCCTATAGATGATCTCTGGCGGGGCGGATGGGTCTCTTGCCGCTCAAAGGCGTGAGTCCGGCGACAGGCCTGCGACGCGGGGAGCGAGTTGCTGAAGGGGCGTCAGGGGCCGCATGCGCCGCAAGCGTGAGGGGAAGTGAGGGGTTTCCTGTTGTCTCCGGAGCGGCTGCCCCCTACTTCGTAAAAGAGCCAAGTGTTCTCTGGGCTCGCTTACTGATAGACTCGCGCCCGAAACAGCTAGCGTGCGCGAGGGGTGAGGATTGGCAGATGAACCCGAATGGACCAATCAAGACCTCGTTTTGTATCACGGAACAAACACCGAGGCCGCCCAGTCCATCCGAGACACTGGAATACAACTTGGGAAATGCAGGCCTCGTCGAGACTTCGGTACGGGCTTTTATATGACGACTTCGATGGTTCAAGCCGGGCAGTGGGCCAGAGGCCTGGAAGGCGAGCCAGTTGTCGTTTCCATCGCAGTACCGAGGGACGACCTCGCCGCATTAGACAGCCTGTCGTTTGTCAGGGGAGACGACGACTCAGATGACTTCTGGTCACTTGTTTCATACTGCCGAGGCGGAGGTCCTGGACATGCCAGGGCCGTATCGAATGGTGAATACGACGTGGTCTACGGACTGGTAACCAGAGCGGGAGTGAAACGTGTCTATAAGGAATACGACCAAGTGAGTTTCCACACTGAAAGGTCGATAAGTCTATTGAACTCCTTAACAAAGGGGTACACTCGGATCGATGACAAAGTTTCTCGATGACAAGGTATACGAAGCCGCTTTCGCTGAAGCCGTCAGTCAGTGTCTCGTGGTCTTCCATGACTTTCGCAGCGATTCTGCTAGGGAAAGAGCGAAGGCGTACCTTGCTCGTTTCGCAGAGCGGACTAAGGGCTCACCGTTGATCTTCCATGAGGAGCCGTTCTACCTGGCATGCAAGATTGCCAGAAATGAACTGCCACTAGACGACAAGTTCATGCCCGACTATCGGAAAATCATGGAGTCAGTGTCGTTTAGCGTCGTCTGAGTAACACCGGATCAAGTCTTTGCTTGCCCGTAGCCCCTGTCCTTCAACCGGCTTAGCTAATGCGGCTCATGTCCGGGCGGGTTAAGTGCCAAAGCGGCCCACATACGCCACAACCCTGATACGTAGCCGTCGGGGGTTTCTTGCCGTGCAGTTGGAAAAGCGGTGACTTACAATGGCTTTTCCTGAGCGCTCTGCTACTGGCCGGCGCCGGGGCTCTGGGAGGTTTTGATTATGCCTAGACCGCTGTGGAAGGGCGCGATCAGCTTCGGGATGGTGAGCATCCCGATCAGGCTGTACACCGCGACTGAAGAGAAGGACGTGCGCTTCAACATGCTGCACAAGGCAGACATGTCGCGCGTGAAGCAGAAGCTGTTCTGCGCCGAAGAGGACGTCGAAATCGACCGGTCCGGCGATGTGGTCAAGGGGTACGAGATCACGCCGGGGAACTACGTGGTCATGGAGGACGAGGACTTCGAGAAAGTCAACGTGCCCTCGACGCACACGATCGAGATCAAGAGCTTCGTGAGCCTGGAAGAGATCGACCCGATCCTGTACCAGAAGACGTACTACCTGGAGCCGGAGGAGATCGGCCAGAAGCCGTTCGCGCTGCTGATGGCGGCGCTGCGCGAGACGGGCCGGATCGCGATCGCCAAGGTGACGTTGCGCCAGAAGGAGCAGCTGTGCTCGCTGCGGCTGTACGGCAGCACGATCGCGCTGGAGACGATGTTCTACGCCGACGAGGTGCGTTCGACAGAGGAGCTGTCGGTGCCGGGCGAGGACGTGCAGGTGACGGACCGCGACCTGACGATGGCGCGATCGCTGGTGGAGATGCTGTCGGACGAGTTCAAGTTCGCGGAGTTCAAGGACGAGTACCGCGGCGCGCTGCTGGAGATCATCGGCAAGAAGGCGGAGGGCCAGGTGATCGAGGCGCCGGTGCCGGCCGCCGCGAAGATCACGGACCTGACGGAAGCCCTGCGCGCCAGCGTGGAGGAGATACGCAAGCGCAAGGCGGCGGATGCCGAGGAGGCTCCCGCGCGCCGCAGCCGCGCCAAGAGCGCGTAGACGCTGCGACAGTACAGCGAGGGGCGCCGTTGGCGCCCCTTTTGCTTGCCCGAAAGCCTCGTGCTGCTAAACTCGCTTCGCTTGAGGCAGACGGCGCCCAAGGTCCCGCCGGGCGGTCATCACTTATGTATCGAAGTCCAGACGAGTTCAGGCGCGAGGTCAGAGAATGAGGCTGCAGGGACAGAACGCGATCATCACCGGCGGGGCGCAGGGCATCGGCCGGGCCACGGCGATTGCCTTTGCGCAGGAGGGCGCCAACGTCGCGCTGCTCGACATCAACGGGCCGGGGGCGGAGAAGATCGCCGCCGAGGCCGCTTCGCACGGCGTGAAGGCGATCACGGTGAGCTGCGACGTGACGCGGGAGCCGGAGGTCGAGGCGGCGATCGCGAAGGCGGTCGCGGGTCTGGGCGGACTCGACATCCTGGTGAACACGGCGGCGTGGCTGGACCCGCCGATCCCGGTGGCCGAGATGCCGTTCGACGTGTGGGACAGGGCGATCACGACGGACCTGACGAGCGTGTTCCTGTGCAGCAAGCACGCGCTGCGCGTGATGCAGCCGAACGGCAAGGGCCGCGTGATCAGCCTGTCGTCGGGGGCGGGCAAGCGAGGCCGGGCCGGGCGGGCGTCGTACGGCGCCGCGAAGGCCGCGATCATCAACCTGACGGAATCGATGGCGTACGAGAACGCGCAGCACGGGATTACGGTGAACTGCATCTGCCCCGGCGCCGTCGCGGGAGACCGGGCGCTGAACATCTACCGCCAGCTAGCCGAAGCACAAGGAAGGTCATCGGAGGAAGGCGAGACGGAGTACCGCAAGCTGGAGCCGCGTTTCGTCACGGAGGAGGAGGTGGCGGGCTTGGCCGTCTTCCTGGCATCGGACGAGGGAGCGCGGATCAACGGGCAGGCGATCAGCATCGGCTGAGGGGCGCGTATATGCCTTTGGCCCCATCTGAGATGAAGATTTAACCGGGCCCCGATTGGCCGCTCGGACGATAATTACATGATTATGTTATATTCGGCGGGATGCCTTTCGAGCCTCTTGCGCGCAGGTACACCCGTAGACAACTGATCGGCGCCGCGGCGGCAGCGGGCATCGGCGGTGCGGCGGCGCTGCGCGCGACGAGCCGGCCAGCCAGCGCCGCGCCGGACGGAAACTTCCACCTGGCCTGGGTGTGGCAGTTCTCCACCGACGGCGAACCGAACGCGATCGGGCAGAAGCTGCGCGACTACGGGCTGGGCATCCTGCTGAAGACGCACGACGGCGTGACGTGGATGGCGGAGTACGACACGTCCAAGTACGCCGTGACGGGCCAGCCGCAGGTGCAGGTGCTGGCGAACTACTTCGAAGGCGCGGGCGTGCCGTTTCACGCCTGGTGCGTGCTGCACGGCACCGACCCGATCGAAGAGGCGCGCATGGCGGCGGCGGTGCTGCTGTCCGGGGCGCGCAGCCTGTTCCTGGACGTCGAGCCACACCAGGGGTTCTGGCGCGGCACCGCCCAGGACGCGGTGAAGTTCGGGCAGGAGCTGCGACGGCTGGCGCCGGACAAGGAAGTCCACCTCTCGGTGGACGCGCGGCCGTGGCTGCGCGACGCCATCCCGTTGAAGGAATTCGGCGGGTTCATCAACTCGATCGCGCCGCAGCAGTACTGGAGGACCTTCGACACGCCGGCGAACTACGAGAAGTACGCGGCAGCCGGGCACCCGGTACCGAGCGAGGGCCTGACGCCGGAGTTCCTGCTGAGCGTGACGCACGCCGTCTACGGCAACCTGGGCATGCCGATCCATCACACGGGGCAGGGTTCGACGGCGGACCCGAACGAATGGCGGCGGTTCATCGACGCGGCGTACGCGCTGGGCAACGAATACGTCTCGATCTGGCGTTACGGCGTGAGCCCGGCCGACGTCCTCAACGTCCTGCGCGAGAAGCCCGCGAGGCAGCCGGCGCCGCCGCCACAGGTGGCCGCACCGGTAGCGGGGCCGGCGGACGGCACGCACGTCGTGCAGTCGGGCGAGACGCTGGGGCTGATCGCCGGCATGTACGGGACGACCGTCAACGCCATCGTCCAGGCGAACGGCCTCTCAGACCCGAACTACATCTACGTCGGCCAGCAGCTGGTGATACCGGGCGCCGGCGCCAGCACGGCGGCAGCGCCCGCGGCGCCATCGGGCGGCAGCAGCGCCGGGACCTCGGCTCCAGCACCGGCAGCATCCAGCGGCGGCACGACCTACGTGGTTGAATCCGGCGACACGCTGTACGGCATCGCGGGGCGTTTCGGCACCTCGGTGGGCGCGATCGCCGCGGCGAACGGGCTGGACAACCCCAACTACATCTACACCGGCCAGCAGCTCAGCATCCCCTGACGCTCTCTTGCACTATGATCGCCGCGTGAACAGCCTGCGTCCCAGCGCGTCCGAGGCCGCGGCAGCGTGGCGCGACCTCGTGGTCGCCGAGCGCGAGCAGGTGGAGAGGCTGGCGAACCGGCCGCGGCCGGAGGACTTCTACGGGCCGGTGGCGCAGAGCTTCAAGGCGGACCCTCAGCGCAGGGACGAACCACTGCTGGACGTCCTGCGGGCGCTGGTACGGCCGGAGGAGACCTGGATCGACGTGGGGGCGGGCGGCGGGCGCTACGCGTTGCCGATCGCGCTGCTGGCGCGGCGGGTCTACGCCGTGGAGCCGTCTGGCGGCATGCGCGACGCGATCCAGGAAGCGGCGCGCGAGCACGGCATCGACAACATCGAGGTGTTCGACGAGCGCTGGCCGGGGGCGAGCAGCGCGCCGGCAGCGGACGTGGCGTTTATCAGCCACGTAGGCTACGACATCGCGGAAATCGGGGCGTTCCTCGACGAGATGGAGGCTCACGCATCGCGGCTGTGCGTGGCGGTGCTGTTCGACCGGGCGCCGATCTCAGACTTCGCGACGCTCTGGGCGCCGGTACACGGCGCAGAGCGCCACCTGCTGCCCGGGATGGCGGAGTTCGTGGCGCTGCTGTTCGCGCGGGGCGCAACGCCGGAGCTGAGGTTTCTCAACCTGGCGCCGCGCGTGTATCCAGACCTGGAGGCGCTGCAGCGTTCGGCGCGCAGGCCGTTGTGGGTACTGGAAGGCAGCGAGCAGGACAGACGGCTCGGGGAGGCCGTGCGGGCCCGGGCGGTGAGAGTGGAAGGCGGGTTTGCGTTGAGCCGGGCGTCACGCAGGCTCGGCGTGGCGACGTGGGAGCCGGTGCGAGGCTAAGCGACCAGCTCCAGCTCTTCGTCGAAGCTCAGCCTGTCACCGACGCGGGTACCGGAGTGCTTGATCGCCCCGGCCGGAAGCTCGAGGGCGTAGAAGCAGCGCAGGGGCGCGGCGACGAGCTTGAACGGATGCACGGCCTCAGCGAGCTTGATCACCTTGCCGTGCTTGTCGGCGTAGACGATATCGATGGGGAAGCGCATGAACATCGTGTGCAGGGAGCCGGCGCCCTTGAAGAGCAGGCCCTGACCGTCCTCGAGGCATTCGCGGCCCAACAGGCCTTTGACCTTCTGGGCAGCCGTGTGCGCCACTTCGATCGCCTGGCCGAGAATCGTGCCGCGGCTGGAGTTAGCGACTAGCAAGGCTTATTGACCTCGCTGGACGAACTGCTCGTAGATCTGGATGCCGGCGGGGCCGAGAATGACCAGGAACATGGTGGGGAAGATGAACAGGACAAGCGGGAACATCATCTTGATCGGCGCTGCCTGAGCCTGCTGCTCGGCGCGTTGCCGGCGTTTCATGCGCATCTGGTCCGCCTGGACCCTGAGGACGGCGGCGATGCTGGTGCCCATGCTCTCAGCCTGAATCACGGCGTTGATGAACGCGGTGAGGTCGGACAGGCCAACGCGCTCGCCCAGCTCCTTGAGGGCGTCACGCCGCAGCTTGCCGAGCGCTACGTCGCGCAGCATCAGGTGCAGCTCTTCACCGAAGGCGCCGGGCGTCTTCTCGGCGACGCGGCCCAGCGCCGCCTCGAGGCCGAGGCCCGCTTCGACGCAGGTTGTAATCAGGTCGAAGGCGTCCGGCAGGGTGCGGAGGATTTCTTTCTGGCGGTGGCGCACGCGGTTATCGAGCCAGATTTTCGGGCCCATGACGCCGATGATGGCCACCATGCCGAGCACGATCAGGTTGATCCCGCCGGCGCCGCTGGAAGAGACGAGCGTCAGGGCAAACAGGACCAACACCCCGTCTGCTATGCCGGCGCCGATGATAAAACCGCTGAGGGTTGTCGGCTCACCGGCCATCACGAGCTTGCGCTCGATGCCTCTGACCCAGTTGATCGGCATTAACCTCTGGACGGATTGGGCCATGGAAAGGGCCATGGGGCCGAGAACGCGCGCCTTGACGGAGCCGGGCCCCTCCGCGATGCCGAAGTCCAGCGAGGTACGCTCGCCACGGATCGACGCAACGCGGGCGTCCATGGGATTCGGTGTCTGCCAGGCGAGTCCTACGACGAGGAGGAAGATCGCGAAGAAGACGAGGGCGGCGCCTAATACGATGATCACAGCTATACCTCGATCGCCAGAATGCGTTTGATGACGAACATGCCGAACATCTCCATCATGACCGCGCCGGCAATCATGACCTGACCGATGGTGCGGGTGAACAGGAGCTCGATGTAAGACGGGTTGACCACGGAAATCGCGAGGGCGATCAACACCGGCAGCATGCCGATGATGACACCGGTCATAACCTGCTGCGTGGTCAAGGTCTTGATCTCGCCGCGGATGCGGATGCGCTCGCGCATGGTGTGACCCACGGTCTCGAGGATCTCGGCGAGGTTACCGCCGGTAGATTGCTGAATCAGCATGGCGGTCACGACGATATCGAGGTCTGAGCTGCCGCTGCGGCGGGCGAGGGCCTGAAGCGCCTCATCGGTGGCGGCGCCGACGTTGATGTCCTGGAGCATGCGCCGAATGTCGGTGGCAATGGGATGCTCGAGCTCTTTCGCCACGAGGTCCATGCTCTGCATGAGGCCGAAGCCGGACTTCAGGGCGTTGGCGAGCATGGTGAGCGCGTCCGGCAGCTGATCGTTGAGTTTGGTCACGCGCTTGGAGGTGCCACGTCCCATGTAGAGCTTGGGCAGCATGTAGCCGACGAAGGCGCCAACCAGCGCGATCAGGAAGCCGGCGGGCTTGGTGCCGAGGAAGAGAATCGGCAGGCCGAGCCCGAAGAGGGCCATGAAGATGCGGACGGCGACGAACTCGGAAACAGTGAGCTTCATGTCCGCGCGTTCCAGCTGCAAAGCCAGCGTTTCGGCGGTGTTCCTGCCCTTCATCAAGGACGAGATGATCGGGATGGTGCCGACGCGCTTGCTGCGCATGCCTTCGAACGAGGCGGCGGTGACTTCGAAGCCGGAGGCTTCGCCCATCAGGTTGCCGAGGCGCCGCTCCATTTTGCTGCGCGGACTGGCGGAGACCTGGTAGATGGCCAGCAGCAGGCAAACGATCGCCCCGAGGACAAATAGCGCCGCGAATAGTGCGAGCAGGTCCATCTAAGCAGCAACCCCCGAGAAGATGTTGGGCGCAAGCTGGATGCCCAGGCTCTCGAAGCGCTCGGCGAAGCGGGGGCGGATGCCCGTGGAACGGAACGCACCGCGGACGCGGCCCTCGCTATCGATGCCGGTCTGTTCGTAACGGAAGATGTCCTGCATGGTGACCACCTGGCCTTCCATGCCGGACACCTCGCTGATGTGCGTCACCTTACGGGTGCCATCGGAGAAGCGGCTGACCTGGATGATCACGTGGATCGCGGAGGCAATCTGCTCACGGATGGCGCGGGAAGGCAGGTCCAGGTTGGCCATGAGGATCATGTTTTCGATACGGGCGAGGCCGTCACGAGGCGAGTTGGCGTGGACGGTGCTGATTGAACCTTCGTGACCGGTGTTCATGGCCTGCATCATGTCGAAGGCTTCGGAGCCACGGACCTCACCGACGATGATGCGATCGGGGCGCATACGCAGGGAGTTGCGCACCAGGTCGCGCTGGGAGACCTCGCCGCGGCCCTCGAGGCTGGCGGGGCGAGCTTCGAGCGAGACGACGTGCGCCTGCTGCAGCTTGAGCTCCGTGGGGTCTTCGATTGTGACGATGCGCTCGGTGTCCGGGATGAAGCCGGAGAGGGCGTTGAGCATGGTTGTCTTACCGGAACCGGTACCACCGGAGATGATGGTGTTCAGCTTGGCCTGGACGCAGGCACGCATGAACTCGGCGAGCTCGTGGGTGGCGGCGCCGACGTTGACCAGGTCATCCATGGTCATCTTGTCCGCGCGGAACTTTCTGATGGTCATGGCCGGGCTGCGCGGGGCCACTGGCGGGATGATGATGTTGACACGGGAGCCGTCGGGGAGGCGGGCATCGACCATCGGCGAGGACTCATCGACGCGGCGGCCGAGCGGCGCCAGGACGCGCTCGATGACGCGCATGATGTGGGCGATATCGCGGAAGCGGATGGGGCTGAGGAACAGGCGGCCTTCCTTTTCGAAGTAGACCGTGTCCGGCGCGTTGACCATGACTTCAGAGATCGAGGGGTCCTGCAGCAGCGGCTGAATCGGCCCGTAGCCAAGGATTTCGTCGCAGACGGCGGCGATGAGCTCGTCCCGGCTGAAGCCAACGACACCGGGCATCTCGGTCTGGATCAGCGCCTTGGCGGCGTTTTCGACGACCTCGCGCGCCTTGGGGCTGTCCGGGTTTTCGATCTTGGTGGCGTCGAGCTCCTCGATCAGGCGCTGGTGGAGGCGAAACTTCAGCTCGTTGAAGGCCTCGCTGGACTGCAGCAGAGGGTTGCGCGTGGGCTGGTTTCGGTTGCCGGGGCCGCTGTGTCCGCCCGGCGTGTTAGGGAAGATCGGCCTCTTTTGACCGTAGTCGTTCACTTAAAGATTCCCCCTATTCGCAGAGCGAGACTAACGGCCCAGCACTCGGTCCAGGAAACCCTTCCTGTCCCGCCGCAGGCCGGCAAGGTTGTAGCTCATGTCCGTGATCGCGCGGGAGGCGCGAGCATACGGCTTCGCCAGGACAATCGGCTGACCCAGCTGGTTGCTGTTGCTCACCGCCACGTCGTGCGGGATGCGCCAGTACACCTCGTACTCGAGCACGCGCTCGACGTCATCGGCGCGCAGGCTGTTGGAAGAGGTCGAGTGGTTGATGACCAGCTTGACCTTGTCCTCAGACACGGCGGCGGCGCGCAGCATTTCGAGCGCCAGCGCGGTGTCCTTGATGCTGGCGATGTCCATGCTGGTGACGAGCAGGATGATGTCGGCGGACTCGAGCGCCGTCGCCACCAGCTCGTTGAAGGCTCCAGGGGTGTCGACGACCACGTAGTCGTGGGTCTGCGCCAGCAGCTCGATGACGCGGGCGATGTGGTGCCGGTGCAGCGCGCCCCACTCGGTGGGGTGCAGGGGCGCGGGCAGGATCTGGACGCCGCTGCCGTGCTGCACGAGGTATTCGCGAATCGTGTCGCGGTCCACGGTATCGATAGCGCGGCCGACGTCGGCGATGCTGTATTCGACGACGACGTCCATCATGATGGCCACGTCACCGAAGCGGGTGTCCATGTCGACGATGGCGATCGAGCTGTTGGTGTTCTTGCACAGGGAGGTCGCCAGGTTGGTCGCGATGGTGGTCTTGCCGATGCCACCCTTCGCGCCGAAGACCGTGATGACCGTGCCGCGCGCTGCCGAGGATGCCGTTTCGCCGGTGAGGCGGGTGCGGCGGCGCTCTTCCTGCTCCAGTACGGAGTAGATGGCGCGGGCGAGCTCTTCAGGCCGCGGCGGCTTGACCAGGTAGTCCCTGGCGCCAGAGACCATGGCGCGGCGGACCGAAGCGGCGTCGGAGAGGCTGGAGTAGACGATGATCGGCGTCTCGGGCAGAGCGTCGGCGAGGGCGCTCATGGTCTGGGACGCGCGGGCTACCGGCTCCTCCATGGCCAGGACGATGATGTCCGGGTTCTTTTCACGGGCCATCGTGACCGCATCGATCCCGTAGCCGGCTTCACCCGCCACTTCGAAGTGGGCCATGGCCAGGGCGCGATTCGTGTCAGCCCGACTGTTAACGTCCGGGTCTACGACAACGACTTCAAGGTTCTTCGGCAAGATATCCTCCGGTCCTTCCTTGGAAGGGAGTTACTAGTTCTAGCGCTTGATCGGTGCCGGGATATTCGGCGGCAGCAACTCGCGCTCTGTCGTGAAGTCCACCGGACGCTCTTCGGAGTCACCGTAGGGCCGCAGGGCAAAGCGGATGTCGCCGTGCGATTCAGCCAGGAAGATCAGCTGGGCGTCTTCGGCCGTGAGCGCCAGCGTGACGGTGCCGGCTCCAGGGTTGGGCTTGCCCTCGCTGATACGTTCGCGCTGACCGGTCTCGGAAGGCTCCTGCCCCGGCACGAGATCGACCAGGGCCTGGGAAACGGCGAGGATTTCAACGTTCTGGAGGAGGATGTGGGCGAGATAGCCAGATTTCGTCTCGTCGCCGAAGGCCACGTCGTACTTGACCATCACGTCGACGTAGTCGCCGGGCAGGAGCAGCCCGCCGACATCGCGAATCTCAGACGCGGAGATGGCGAAGGCTCGCTTGCCCTCAGGGATGATGTAAGAGAGTGAACGCGCTGTCGCGGCAGAGCCACCGGAGAGGTCAACCACCTTCGAGGAGAGGACCTGCTCGTTGGCGGCGATGGGGAACCGGGTGACCTTGCCCTTGATGCCCTCCACGCTGTCGTAGGCGAGAGCGCTGCGCGAATCGACATCGACGAGGCGGACCTCGACCATGTCGGCAGTGACGGTGGTGCGGGCCGGAATGTCGACCTTGGCCACGAGGACGGGCGTGTCGGCAGCTGAGCCGCCGCCGCCGCCCGAGGTGGTGTTTCTCGATGTGGCTACGTAGACAAGGCCTGCGCCCATCAGTCCGAGCACGATGGCCAGGAGAATGAAGCGCCGGTTACCCCGCCCGGGGTTTAGAGCAGCAGCGTTACGACTCATCTAAGCTCCCTCCAGGAGACAGGTGTGTAGTACTTGAAGACTCTATGTACCTTTTCGGCCAACGGGCCGTCACCATTAGGGGTGACGGCCCGATCCTGGAGGTGTTTTTGGGTGTTGTTGCTGTCAGGTGAGGACGCTGTTGACGGCGTTGGAAACTCCGTCGCCGATCCAGGTCCAGAGGGAGTCGATACCGCCGGCAACCAGGGTGACGCCGAGAATCGAAGCGACGGCAATCAGACCGATGACCAAGCTGTATTCGACGAGGGTCTGTCCGGACTCAGTGGTCTGCGTAATTAGCCGGCGCGCCGCCTTAACTCTCTCAGATACCATTCTCTTCCCTCATTAGCGATTTCACCTATAACTTCGGCCAGTTGGCGTGAGATCAGAAGGGTTTATCGAACATTTCCCGACGAAATACGCGTGTAATTCCGCGGAAGAAGGAAGCGCCGCCTGGATAACCAGGCGGCGCAACCGAAACGCTTTGCCTTAAGGTTAGGGCGTGGCGTTCGAAAGCTTGGTCGAAACCGTCGTGAAGACTTCCACGATGTCGCCACCGAGGGTAGTCAGAATGGCGATGGCGGCGATGCTCAGCAGAGCGACGATGAGGCCGTACTCAACCAGCGTCTGGCCAGACTCTTCACGGACGTCGTTGATGCGAGCGAGCAGGTTGCTAACGAAGTTACTAATCAGCTGCAATTCAGTTCTCCTACTTTGTCTTGATTTGTTCGTGCCCAAAAGGACGGGCTCTTGGCATCCTGCCCTGGTCTCGATCTGTGCCCGGTGAGTCGCACATCCCTTGTGCCAGTCTCCCGAGTCGTAAAAGGCTTCGGCTCTGCTTCAGTCGTTAGGCGACACCTCCGTTTTTCACCAGGCCTTCGCCTCGGCCATGCTTGGTGTGATTTGTTAATTCCTACACATAAGTCTTCGGCCTGTATGCCCAACTCTGAAGGGTCACTTAGGGACTTTCCCTAAGTTTTTTCAGCGGCCAGAACGTTGCTTATGCGGTCCACAATGCGCAGGAAGCAGACGTGAATCTGAGGCACTCCCTGACGCGCGCTTTGCTGAGAGAACGTGGACCGGCCTGCCGTTAAAAGGCGGGCTGAGAATACAGACTTACCGGCGTTGTTCTGGGGGCCGGATTACGCCGCGCGGCGTGATTCTTCGATGGCGACCTGTGCAGGCAGCTGCAGCAGGCGCAACCGCGTGCGCGACATGAACTCCGCCGAGGGTGCAACCTCGCGGGGGAGGGGGCGGATTCTCGCCGCCAGGCCTTCGAGTTCTGCGTCTGTTTCTGGGAACAAGCTAATCATTTCCTTGTGCTCCATCACGTCACCGTCCTTGGATGGTTCATCGTTACTATCGGCAGGTTTTGCCAATCCTGTTATCCGCATGTCGCTCATTGCTGCATCAGCTTGCGCAGGTTGCCCAGGGCGCGGTGCTGGATGACGCGGACGGCCGGGACGCTCTTGCCAATCATCGCCGCGACCTCCCGGTAGTCGAGCTCTTCGACGAAGCGCAGCATGATGACCTGGCGCTGTTCGTCACGCAGGCGCAGCACGGCTTCCCGCACGCTGCGTTCGTCGGTCGCCTGTTCCAGCGACTCTTCCGGGTTGCCGCCGCGCTTGCTATCGACGAAGCCTTCGTCGAGCTCGCTGTGGTCGCGCCTGGAGCGCAGGTAGGAGATGGTGAGGTTGTGGGAGATGCGCAGGAGCCAGGCGACGAAAGGGGCGCCACGCTCCTTGTAACGGTCGATGGCCTCCCAGGCTTTGAGGAAGGTCTGGGCGGTGAGGTCTTCGGCCTCGCGGGCGTCGCTGACCATGTAGTAGATGTGGCGGTAGACGCGGACGACGTGCTGGTCGTAGAGCTGGGCGAAGGCACCCTGGTCGCGCGCGGTGGCGCGTTCTACGAGCCGTCGCTCTTCATCTCGGTCGGGCTTCCCTGCTGGGACTGACTGTGCGCCGTCTTCTGACGTCGCTTCCATACGGGACGGGACAGAGGTCAAAAGAAATCCTCTCCTTCTAAGGAGAGGATCGGCTGGTTACTGCTGCTACTTGAGAGCCAGGGGGCGTCTCGGAGGGGTTATGTTCCCCAGGATGCTTCCTGTTCATCTGAATCCTCGGACGATTCGGCTGAATCTTCGTCTGATGCCCACTCGCCGGCCTTCCAGACTGAGGAGTCATCGGCGCCGAACGTCGACACGCCGGAGGCCTCAGCGTGTTCGTCCTCGCCGCCGGGCTCTGCCTCAGAGTCCGGGCTGCCGTCGTCCAGCTGAGACCACTCGGACGCGGCGGGGGGTTCGCCGCTGCCGTTCCAATCGAAGGCCGCGGCGGGCGGATCGCCGCGCCATTCGGAAGCCGCGGTCTGGTCGGCGAAACTCCACGCGTTGGAGCCGGGCTCCTCGCCGTCAGCTTCGGCCTCGCCGACTTCGTCGTCCGCGGGATCGCTTTCGACGACGCCCCATGCGGACACTCTCGAGTCATCGGAGTTGCCCCAACCGGCGGCGGGTCCCTCAGCGGCGGCGGAGGGCCAGGCGGAGGGAGCAGCCTCTTCGGCGTCCGCGACGCCCCATTCTGACGTAGCCGGTTGCTCAGAGTCAGGCCAGCTGGACGGCTCGGTGGTCTCGCGTCCCCAGGTGCGCGCGGCGCCATCCTGTCCGGGCGTGTTGAAGTCGTGCAGGGAGGGCGTGGCGGGCAGTTCCGGCGTCGAAACCGGATTGTCGGAAACCCAGCTGGAGAAGCCACGGTTGCCGCCGCTGTCCGTGCCCGTGGGACGCAGGGCCATGCCGTGCTCCTGAGGCAGGCGGTCCGGGGTGGGCATGGCTTCCACCTCTGCCTCTTCTTCCATCTGCGCCTGGAAGATCAACCTGTACGGCCCGATGCGCATCTCGTCGCCGTCTTCGAGGAACTGCCAGCCGGCGGTGACGCCCTCTGTAGCCATGGCGCTGAGGGTGGTCAGCTTGTGGTAGACGAGGCGGCCGCGCTGGACCCAGACGCGCGCTTCTTCCGACGCGATCATCCCACCGGCATCGCCGACGCGAATGTCCACCATGGGGCCGCTGCCGAAGGTGAGCGGCGATGAGCGAATCTCGAACTCACGGATGCCCTCGAGCTCGCCGCCGCGTACCGCGGCTTCGTCCATGATCACGACCCGGCCGCGGATCACTTCGTCGGGAGCGACGGCGGGCGCGGTCATCGGCTGGGGGCGCTCCGGCCACTCCTCGGGCCGCTGTACGGGCCCCGGCGTGCGGATCGACGCCCAGCTGCTGACGCGCGTCTCGTAGGTGTCACCGGACCGGATCGCGTGCTGGATGCGCTTCCAGAGGAACCTGTAGCCCAGGTAACCGAGGAGCGCCAGGAGGGCGAGGACGGCCAGGGGGACGATGGGAATGCTGGTCCCGCCATCTGAGGCGGCAACTACGGGGACAATGAACGGCACTTGAACCTCTCCTTCGCGGCCCGCAGCATCCGTGGCTACGATCTTGAGCACGTGACTGCCGGAACCCAGTGCCGACGCGTCGAGGTCGAAACCCGCGGCGTTGCCGTCCGTGCTCTGAATGACGTTATCGTCGAGGTAGTAGTCGATCTTGACGACCTCGATGCCTTCCTGAACGGCGGGCGCCAGGGAGATCACGCCGGTGGGCTTATCGCCCGCCTTCAGACCCTTGAGGGTCATGCTGAACGGCGGCGGCAGGGCGCCCGGCAGCGGGTCCAGGGCGCGCTGGGCGAAGGCGTTATCGGCGCGGTAGATGACGTGCACCTTCAAGTCGCCGGGCACCGTGCGGTCGATCGAGCGCGGCACGTCGACTATGAGGGTGTATTGGCTGCGGATGGCGGAGGCGAGGTCGGCGTAGGCCTGTTTCACAGACGCCGAAGTGGCCTCGAGCACGCGGCCGCCGGTGGCGGTGGCGAGGTCACCGAGGTACTTGCGGTCGATGCCGGAGCCGAGACCGAAGGCGACGACGCTCACGCCGGAAGCCTGCGCGACCTGCAGGGACTGGGCGCGCTTGTTGACGCCGATGGTGGCGGTACCGTCGCTGAGCAAGACGATCAACTTACGGCCGGCAGGGGCGGAAGCAATCTTCTCCGCTGCCTGGATGACGCCGTCATAGATCGCTGTCTCGCCTACGGGGACAAGGCGGCCGACGGCGTTGCTCAAGGCAGGGCGATCGGCGGTGAAGTCCTGCAGGAGCTGGACGTTGTTGGCGAAGGACATCACGGCGACCTGGTCCTGGGGGTCCAGGTTATCGATGAACTGCTGGATGGCGGCGCGGGACTGGTTCATGGGTTCGCCGGCCATGCTGCCGCTGGCGTCAACCAACAGCAGGATAGAAGCGGGCAGGCGGGAGGTGTCCGTCTGGAGTCCGCGGATGATCAGCGGCTGATCGTTGATCCAGGCGTTGAAGCTGCTGGGGCCGAGCCCGGGAAACGGCTTGCCCTTTTCGTCGACGGCGCTGAGGGTCAGGGTCATCTGACCGGGCTGTTCCTCGACGGCCATGATCGAGATGTTGACGGGGTCAGCAGCCGAGGCGGATCCGGCAATCGCCAGGACGACGATTGCAGCGAAGATCGGGGCCAGTAGAGTCGTTCTCAATTCACACTCTCGCAGCAGACAGAGTTCTATTAACCTTGTCGGCGGAACAGCGGCAGAGATTCAGACCCCCGCGGCGCGGAAAGTGCGGAAATGGTGATGTTTGTGCTTCGATTAGATGCTTTCGGCACATGAATGAGCCTGTAGGGGATGGATTTCCAGCGCACCATAAAATCCACTGCGAAAAAGGCTTGACTTAACGCAAAATGTTATGGCACCATGACCCAGCCTTAGACAGCGGCCAACCTTCGGTTGAAGAATCGGCAGGAGGGTGGTCTTCCTTGAGAGAGGCACCTTAGGGGCTCAAGGAAAAGGACTCGATATCTTCCGTCTCTCCGTTTCGGGGGGACACATGAGCGTCGGGACCGGACCGGAAGGCTTGAGGCACAGGAGGCGGGGCCTGGGCCGCAGCCTCCGGTCCCGGACCCGTATTTTTTTGCCGGCGAATTACCCTCCTTCCCTCTAACTTCCCTTTCTCTGCTGCATTTCCTCCTGCAAGTCTGCATTTTGGGCTTCGATTCCTCCCTTTAGCACTGCATGAACGGCAGTCTGGCGTCGAATATCTAATGAGGTAGACCATTACCTAGACCGGAAGGAGTAGCAATGGAGGCTACAGCGCCGCCTCTCATTCGCCCTCACGCGAGTGGGCAGCCCGAGGACACGGACGCCCCGTTCCGTGCTCAACCGAACACAGCAGAAGAAACCGGCATCAGCTTTGGTCAGCTCCTGGACCTGGCGGTGAAGACGATCTACTACGGCGGCCGGCCTTCGGCGCGCGACGTCGCGGAGGCCATGTGCCTGCCGTTCAACGTGGTGGACACCGCGCTGGGCTTCCTCAAACGCGAGCAGTTCATCGAAGTCGTCGGCTCCTCCGGCGTCGGCGAGCAGCAGTACCAGTACGCCCTGAGCGAAAAAGGCACCGAGCGCGCGATCGAGGCGCTGGACCGCAACGCCTACGTGGGGCCGACGCCGATACCGTTCGATCAATACGTCTCGGTGGTCATGGAGCAGTCGGTGCGCAACATCCGCGTCGATGCCGCCGTGGTGGACCGGGCGCTGCACGACCTGGTGCTGACGCCGATCACGCGAAACCTGGTGGGGCCGGCGGTGAACTCCGGCCGGTCAATGCTGCTCTACGGCGACCCAGGCAACGGCAAGAGCTCGATCGCCAAGGGCATCGGGCGCATGCTGAGAGGCCGGGTCTTGATCCCGCACGCCGTTGACGTTGGCGGCCAGACGATCCGAGTCTTCGACCCCCGCGTCCACTCCGTGGTGGACGAGAGCGAGGACGACGGCGCCGGCAACGAGCGGCGCAACGGGCTGGCACCGCAGCGCGCCGAGCGCCGGCGCGACCAGCGCTGGGTTGTGGCCAGGCGGCCGCTGATCATCACCGGCGGCGAGCTGACGCTGGCCGACCTGGAGCTAAGGTACTCGGCTCAGTCGAAGTTCTACATTGCTCCGGTCCAGATGAAGGCCAACTGCGGCATCCTGGTAATCGACGACTTCGGGCGCCAGCTGGTGCAGCCGAAAGAGCTGCTGAACCGCTGGATCGTGCCGATGGAGGCGCGTGTCGACCACCTGTCGTTGCTGAGTGGCGAGACGATCGAGCTACCGTTCGAGCTGCTGCTCGTGTTCTCGACGAACATCCCGCCGCAGCAGCTGGGTGACGAGGCGTTCTTCCGGCGCATCCGCCACAAGATCGAGGTGGGCGACCCGGATGAGGCTTCCTTCCTGAAGATCATGAAGCTGGTGTGCAACGCCAACAGCGTGCCTTACGAAGAAGAAGCGGGCCACTACATCATCGAGCGGTACTACCGGCCGAAGGAACGCCACCTGCGCGGCGTCCACCCGCGCGACATCATCGACCTGCTGCTGGACATCAGCAGCTTCCAGGGCCGGCCGGCCGAGTGCTCGCGAGAGCTGCTGGACCTGGCCTGCGCCTCTTACTTCATCGACGACCGCAACGACAGCGCGTTGATGAAGGCGCAGGGGGCGAGCGAAGGGGACAAGAGCCTGCAAAAGGCCAGCTGAGCCGGCGTAACGAAGACCGCGAAGGGGCTCCCTTGAGGGAGCCCCTTCCTTTTGCAGCGAATACGGCGCGAGGCGTCGCGGTAGGGATGACGCCGGGGTGAGGACACCCCGGCGACGTTTTTGCGGCGATGAGGCGTTGTGGTGGGGACGACGCCGGGGTGAGGACACCCCGGCTACGTGTTGCGGTGGACGATGAGGCGTTGTGGTGGGGATGACGCCGGGGGTGAGGACACCCCGGCTACGTTTTGCGGTGGACGATGAGGCGTTTGTGGTGGGGATGACGCCGGGGTGAGGACACCCCGGCTACGTTTTTGCGGCGATGAGGCGTTGAAGTGTGGAGTTTGGCGCGGGCGCTAGTTGCTGAAGGTCACGGCGAAGTACTTCATGCCGTCCGGCGCGAAGGCGACCCCGATGCCGATGCGGCGGAAGGCGGGCTCGAGGATGTTGCCACGGTGGCTGGGGCTGTTCATGAACCCGGTCATCGAGACCTGGACGGTGTCAGAGTCGGGGTAGTTGTTGCGGGCGATGTTCTCGCCGGCCAGCTGGTAGGCGTAGCCGATCTGGTCGAGGATGGTGAAGGCGGTCTCGCCGCTGGGCGAGGTGTGCGAGAAGTAGTTCCTGGTGGCCATGTCCTGCGCCCGCTGGCGCGCGACCTGCGTCAGGCGCGCGTCCAGCGTGAAGCCGGGCAGGCCGGCGCCGCTGCGCTGGGCGTTGTGGCCGGCGAACATCGCCTGTTCCAGCGGGTGCAGGGCGACGGAGGCCGGCGGCGCGGGGGCTTGAGTCGGTGCCGGCGTTGGCGGTACACGCGGCGGCACGGCGGTGGGCGGGACCGGCGTTGCGACCGGAGGCGCCTCGGTGGGCGCGGGTGGCGCAGCGGGCACGTCCGTGGGGCCCGGCGCCAGCTCGGTCGACTCTGTGGCCGGCAGGGAGGTCGCGGTGGCGTCGAGCGGGGCGGCGGGCGGAGCGTTGAGCAGGGCCGACTGCGCCGCGGCGTCGCCATCGGTGATGACGACAGCCGGGTCGTCGCCGGAGGCGCTGCCGAACGCGGAGGCGGCTGCGAGAGCGCCGGCGATGGTCAGGGTGCCGCCGGCCATGAAGAGCAGGGCTACTTTCCCGGGATGAATGACGCGCCTCCAGGTACCGCGTGCCGCGGTTGATTCCCGGAGGCCGCGATCCGTGCGGCGGTAACCGAGCGTTACTAGGTAGTAACCAGCCCTTCCCTTGGCGGTCCCTCTTATAAGTAATCGTCCGGAGAAACCCTTCCTTTACAGTTTGCGAGCCTTGTGGTGAGGAATCGGACGTAAGCGACTACACTTGGCGGCAATCGAATGAACGTTGCTCCGCCAATCAGGCCGGTCATGGTCGCGGGCGCGGACGGTTGTCCCGGGGGCTGGGTGGTAGTCAGCGCGACGAGCGCGGCCGGCGCCCTCGAGGTCCAGGACGTGCGGGTGGTGCCGGACTTCGCGGCGCTGCTCGAAGCGACGTCAGGTTGCGCTGCCCTCTCCGTCGATATCCCTATCGGACTCGCGGAGGATGGTGAACGTCGCGCTGACTACGCGGCGCGCAAACGCCTGGGCGTGCCGCG
>DATDOP010000337.1:0-2314 GCA_035293185.1 Dehalococcoidia bacterium
AAATATGGACGGGGCAAACGGCGACCTCAAGTTCGGCATCTTCGACTGGATCGACCACAACGCCGGGCTCAACCTGCACGAGACCTACGAGCAGCGCCTGCGCATGCTGGAGCTCGCCGACGAAACCGGCATCTGGTGCTACCACGTCGCGGAGCACCACGGTACGCCGCTCGCCGTCGCGCCCTCGCCCAACCTCTTCCTCGCCGCCGCCGCTCAGCGCACAGAACGTCTGCGCCTCGGCCCGCTGGTGCAGCTGCTGCCGCTCTACAACCCGCTGCGCAACATCGAAGAGGTCTGCCTGCTCGATAACCTGAGCGGCGGCCGCCTCGAGCTCGGCGTCGGCCGCGGCGTCTCTGCTGAGGAGCTGGAGATCTACGGCCTGACGATTCAAGAAGGGCGCGAGCGCTTCCAGGAGTGCTTCGAAATCCTCCTGCAAGGCCTGCGCACCGGGCATGTCAGCCACGAGGGCAAGTACTACAACATCCACGACGCCCCGGTGACCATCGAGCCGCTGCAGCGCCCTTACCCACCGCTGTGGTACCCGACCTCCAGCCCGGACCGCGTCGCCTGGGTGGCTAAGGAGGGCTTCAACACGCTGTTCGGCTTCACGCGCACCGGCATGGACGTCATCGCGGCGGGCGTGAAGCAGTACCGAACCGTCTGGGCGGAACACTCCCACGAAGAGGGGCGCCTCAACGGCCACGTCACGCAGCCGCGGCTCGGCGCCACGCGTCACGTCTTTGTCGCCGACAGCGACGAGCAGGCTGTCGACATCGCCCGCGACGCCTACAACCTCTTCGACCGCAGCTTCGTCATGCGCCCCGGCCGCGACGGCAGCGGCGAATCGCGTCGCGGCGACTTCGAGACGGCCGTGGGCTGGGGCGGCATCTTCGCCGGCTCGCCGGACACGGTGCGGGCGCAGGTCCAGCGCTTCCTCGATGAGAGCGGCGCCAACTACTTCGTCGGCACCTTCGCCTTCGGCAACCTCACGACGGAGCAGGTGCTGCGTTCCCTCCGCCTGTTCGCGGATGAAGTGATGCCCGCGGTGACCCCCGTAGCCTTAAAGGCAAGTGGTTGAACTGCCGGCATGGCGTCCTCGCGAAACGGACCGATAGCATGACGGCTGTCGATGGTAGGTACCCAACATGTTGGGTGCCTACCATCCCGAAATCGCTCATCATGGGGAGAATCAGATGACCACGCCGGCTGCGCCCGGGCCCCTGTCTCACGTCAAGGTCCTCGACCTCTGCATCGCGCGCGCCGGGCCCACCTGCGTCCGCGTCCTCGCCGACCTCGGCGCGCAGGTCATCCAGGTCGTCAGGCCCGACGGCGCCGGCATCGACAGCAGCCTGCCGAACTTCGACCGCGAGAACCTGCACCGCAACAAGCGCTCGATCTGCATCAACCTGCAGACCGAGGCCGGCCGCGACGTCTTCTACCGTCTCGCGCGGGATGCCGACGTCGTCGTAGAGAACTTCCGCGCCGACGTGAAGCACCGCCTCAAGGTTGACTACGAGACGCTGCAGCGGCTCAACCCGCGCATCGTCTACGGCAGCATCTCCGGCTTCGGCCAGGACGGCCCTTACGCCGCGCGCCCCGGCGTCGACCAGATCGCGCAGGGCCTCGGCGGCGTCATGAGCGTTACCGGGCCGCCCGGCAGCGGCCCCTGGCGCGTCGGCGTGCCGATTTCGGACCTTTGCTCCGGCATGTACCTGGCCCACGGCATCATGGCGGCGCTGCTGGAGCGCGAGCGCTCCGGCGAGGGGCAGTGGGTACAAACCTCGCTGCTGGAGGCCATAATCGCCATGCTCGACTTTCAGGCGACGCGCTGGCTGATCGGCGGCGAGGTGCCCCCGCAGGCCGGCAACGACCACCCTACTTCGTTTCCCATGGGCGTCTTCGAAGCCAGCGACGGCCTGATCAACCTCGCGGCCTCCGGTGACCGGATGTTTGGCGACTTCCTGCGAGTCATCGGCGCCGAGGAGATTGGCCAGGACGAGCGCTTCCAGACGCCGCGCGGTCGCGCCACGCACCGTCCGGAGCTGCGAGAGCTGGTTCAAGACAAGCTGCGCGCCGGCACCTGCGACCACTGGGTTCAGGCGCTGAACGCCGTCGGCGTCCCCTGCGGACCCGTGCTGAGCATCGATCAGGTCTTCGCCGACCCCCAGGTGCAGCACCTCGAGCTGGCGCAAGCGGTCGAGAGCCCGCGCCACGGCCCCCTGACGCTCGTGCGCTCGCCCGTGCGCCTCTCCCGGACGTCCACGGCACTGCGCACGGCCGCGCCCATCCCCGGTGGCGACACGGCCGCGGTACT
>DATDOP010000338.1:0-5487 GCA_035293185.1 Dehalococcoidia bacterium
CTACGACACGCTGACGCCGCTGGTCTATATCCAGTACACGACGAGCTTCGACCGGGCGTCGGCGGCGGTGCTGGGGCTGCCGCTGATCGCGCTGGCGGTGCTGATCGTCAGCCTGGATGGTCTGACGCGGGGCCGGGCGCGTTACCACACGCGGGGGCAGCAGCGCGCGCCGCGGGTGATGGCGCTGGGTCGCTGGCGCTGGCCGGCGTTCGCGTTCTGCCTGACGATCGCGCTGCTGGGCATCGGCCTGCCGGTGGCGGTGATCGTCTACTGGCTGGTCAAGGGACTGAGCGCGGAAGGGACGACGGGTTTTCTGGTGGAAGCGGCGGTGAATTCGGCGCGAGCGTCGGGGCTGGCGGCCGTGGTCGCGGCGCTGGCGTGTTTGCCGATCGCGTATCTCTCGGCGCGACACCCCGGGTGGACGTCGGGGTTGTTGGAGAAGGCATCGTACGCGGGGCAGGCGCTGCCGGCGATTACGATTGCGCTGGCGCTGGTGTTCTTCGCGTCCAACTACCTGGCGGGGCTATACCAGACGGTCTGGATACTGGTGTTCGCCTATGCGGTGCGTTTCCTCCCGGAGGCGATGGGGGCGATCCGGGCGTCGCTGCTGCAGGTGAACCCGAACACGGAGGAGGCGGCGCGCAGCCTGGGCGCAGGACCGCTGAGGACGTTTCTGCGGATCACGGCGCCGCAGACCTTCCCGGGGCTCTCGGCGGGGATGCTGCTGGTGTTCCTCACGGCGATGAAGGAGCTGCCGATCACGATCCTGCTGAGCCCGGTGGGCTTCGACACGCTGGCGACGGAGATCTGGTCGGCGACGAGCGAGGCGTTCTTCACGAGGGCGGCGGTGCCGTCTCTTATACTTCTGCTGATATCGGCGTGCGCCGTGCTGCTGATGCTCCGGAGAGAACGCCTGACGTGAGTCAACCGATCCTTGTTTGTCGCGGCCTGGTCAAACGCTTCGGCGACGTGACGGCGCTGGATGGCGCGGACCTCGAAGTCGAAGAGGGCGCGCTGCTGGCGCTGTTGGGCCCCAGCGGCTGCGGTAAGACGACGCTACTTCGGCTGATCGCCGGGTTCGAGAACCCGGACGCGGGTGAGATCACGCTGCGCGGTCAGACGATCAGCTCGGCCGTGATGATGGTGCCGCCGGAGAAGCGGCGCGTGGCGATGGTGTTCCAGGACTTCGCGCTGTTCCCGCACCTCAACGTTGGGGCGAACGTCGCCTTCGGGCTGCCGAAGGGAGCGAAGCGTGAGCGTGCCGCTGAGCTGCTGTCGCTGGTGAGACTCGAAGGGCTGGAGCAGCGAATGCCGCACGAGCTGTCCGGCGGCCAACAGCAGCGGGTAGCACTGGCGCGGGCGCTGGCGTCGGAGCCGGATCTGATCCTGATGGACGAGCCGTTCTCCAACTTGGACCCTTCGATCCGCGAAGAGGTGCGGGGAGAGGTGCGCCAGCTGCTGCGCGCCGTGGGGATCACGGCGGTCATCGTGACGCACGACCAGGAGGAGGCGTTGAGCCTGGCGGGCGAGGTGGCGGTGATGATCGATGGGGTGGTGATGCAGACCGGCACGCCGAGCGAGGTTTACGGTAATCCGGCGAACCGCGTGGTGGGGGAGTTTGTCGGGGCGGCGAACGTGCTACCGGGAAGCGCCACCGGCTCGCAGGTAGAGTGCGTGCTGGGACGCTTCGCTGCGCCGGGCAGCGCTGGGCCGGTGGACGTGATGTTCCGGGCTGAGGCGCTGGCGATGGCGGAGGATGGGGTGCCGGCGGAGGTCGTGGACATCGACTACTACGGGCACGACCAGATGATCACGGTGCGACTGCAGAGCGGCGAGACGCTGCGGCTGAGGCTGCTGGCAACGCCGGGCCTCGAAATAGGCAAGCACGTAGGAGTCGCAGCGAAAGGCGAGCCGTTCGTGTTCCCGCGGGGCGCGTAGGCGAGGTTGCTTGTAAAGTCCCTCGCAAAGGCATAGGCTGCAAAGACAACCTTAGAACCTCCCTCTGAACGAAGGCCTGCCAGCTCTGACGAAGCCGACACACCAGGTTTCTCCGGGCCGGATCTTCGTTTGCCGTTCGACGGGCGGCCGTGGCCGATCGACATGAGATCGGACGGACGCCGGGACGAGCCTGAGGGAGGCCCTTCGTGACCAGCGCAGAGAATCAGACTATCCAGCGCCATCAGCTACCAACCCGGATGGCCAAAGAGGTGAGGTACCAGATCCAGAGCCTTTCGCGCTCGAACCTGGAATCGCACACTTACGAGCAGACGAAGAGCCACTTCAAAGACGCGAAGTCCGACTATTCGATCTTCGATTCGGCGGGCAAGCTGGTTTTGTTGGGCCGAGACTTCGGCGACAGGACCTTCTATTGGTCTTCTGAGGCGAAGGACGTGCGACTGACTACGTAGTCGCGGTCTGCAACGCGGGCCGTGTCCGCGAAACCCCATGCAAGTGACGCACGAGGATGCGATTGGTGCGCAGGAAGCTGACCTGCGTGTAGGGCAGAGCCTGCTCCGCGCAGACGGCGCGCACATAGGGGCCGAGGCGGCGGAGCTTGTTGCGCGGGCAAGCCGGGAACAGGTGATGTTCGACCTGGTGGTTGAGGCCGACCAGGAAGAAATCGGTAAGCAGCCCGCCGCGGACGTTGCGCGAGGTGCGTACCTGCTGCTCCAGAAACGAGACGTCCGCGTCTCTGGCAACCAGGGGCATGCCTTTGTGGTTGGGTGCGAAGCAGCTCGCCAGGTAGATGCCTGTCGCGATGTGGACCAGGAAGAAGACGAAGATCGCCTTGTCCAGCGAGAAGAGGAGAAACGGCGCCGGGAACAGCAGGACGATCGCGGGCAGGTAGAGCAGAACGCGCGCCAGGTTGGCCCGCGAGCGGTGCTGCAAGAAGTACGTGATGCTGCCCAGGCGGTTGGAGAAGCTGACGAGGGCGCCCAGCGGGTAGTAGTAGTAGGCCTGCCAGCGGGCGAAGAAGCGCTGCACCGGATCCTTGCCGGCGTAGTCGGCCTCGCTGAAGACGAGGAACGGGACCTCGATGTCCGGGTCAAGCTCTTCCTGGTTGGGATGCGCGTGGTGGAGGTTGTGGCGCAGCACCCAGTTGGGGAAGACCATGCCGATGGCTGACGTGGCTGCGAGGCCGAGCAGATTGTTGGCGCGCGTCGAACTAAAGGCGGCTCGATGGCCGGCGTCGTGCATGAGGCCGGCGATCTGCACTGAGAAAGCGCTGAATCCGAGGCAGGCAAAGGTGAGCCAGAGGTAGCCGTCTGTGACGAGGATGGCCCAGGCGCTGAGGGCGTAGCCGCCGAAGGCAAACAGGATCAGCGGCAGGTAGAAGGTCAGCGAGCGATTGAGGATGCCGGCGCTGGTGATGTCTGACTTGAGGCGGTTGTAGGCGGCTGTGTGTTCAGGATGCGGAGTCTGGCGCGATTGCCTCGCGGGGGCGAGTGACGAAATCGCCACGGTGGGTGCTCACTTTCGGGCTTATCGAGCGGTCGAGCGGAGGCCCTGACCGCGGGCTCCGAGTGCGCGTTTGTAGGCTTCGAGGGCCTGGGGATCGCCGTAGCCGACGGCGTTGTTCGGCTTGGCAAGGCCGGCGTGCAGGGCGCAGAGGTCTATGCCGGCGAGGGCCGGTAGCGTGCACTGACGCTCCTTCTTGGTGGTGGCGCGACAGCGCTTGGTCTCATCCACTGCATAGCCGTGGTCCAATTGTTGATGCTCGCTTTCGGGTGTGCTAACGAGTGCGTTCGACCCGTGATGCCAGGAGAGGGGAGGTCAGTTCCCTCTGAGCTGACCTCCCCTTCCCGGCTATGGGTTGAGACCTACCAGCGGCTGCTGCCGGCCCGGCGGTTGCTCTGGCCGCGCTCTTCGCGGGGCCTGGCTTCGTTGACGGTGAGGGTACGTCCCTGCAGCTCTTTGCCGTTCAGGCCGGCGATGGCCGCCTGAGCTTCAGCCTGGCTCGCCATTTCGACGAAGCCGAAGCCACGGGGACGGTTGGTGTCTCGATCCGTCGCAATGCGGGCCGAGGCCACGGCGCCGTAAGCGGCAAACGCCGCCTCGAGGTCGCGCTCGGAGGTATCGAAACTAAGGTTTCCTACATAGATATTCAAAGGATCAGTTCTCTTCTCTCAACTAGCCCCCCAAAAGAGGAGGCACTTTCCGATACCGATAACGAAGGACCGGACCGTCAACGAGAGCCGAAGAGACGTGAAACTCAATACGGACTATTCGCGGTGGGTGAGGACTCGTGTCGGTGAGCGACCCGAGATTCATCAGAGGGAACGGATCAAGGGGAGCTTGTAGCCAGCATAGCAGATCGGTGGGCGGCGCGTTGCAAGTCGTTTACGTCATATCCAGGCGAGGACAAATCGGTTATGATGAGTGGGCCGAAGTAAGGTACGAACCCCCGAAACCCAGGCCTGCAAGCTTTCGAGCGAACATCTCCTCCGTTCGTAGGGCAAATTCCGCTCCTTCGGCTCCGATGCGGAGCCAGCGCACGGGCAGAGTGTGACTGCGGACTCTACTGGTGTCATGCGAGCGCGGTCTCGCGTCGGTTGAGGAGAGAGATGAGTCAGATTACGTGCCCGTTCAGGACCGCCGGTTGCGGTCTCAGCATGCCCTGCACAAAGTGTCGCACGGCGTCGAGCCACAGGTCCAACGGCTTGACCAGGCCCCGGTTCCACCCGAAGTCGAGTCCGGTGAGGAGCGCGCGATGAGCAACGGCGTTGTGATGAAGGTCGTGCGGTCCTACGGCTCGGAATGGGGCCGCGTGCGCGTCGCCGGACTGGGGCATGAGTGCTTCTTCAACCGGAGTTCGCTGGTGCGGCCGGCTGAATTCGATTCGCTGGCGCTGGGCCAGGAGGTCAAGTTCGTTGAGGAGCCTGACCGCGTCAACGGGACGCACGCCACGCGCATGACCATCGTGGTTGCCGGTGTACGGGCCGCGAAGGGAATCAAGAAATGAAGCTCGCGAGGCGCCCCGGGGCGTTTGTGGCGTTTGTCGATTCGTACACAGAAGAGACGGTGCTCAAGATCGAGTCCGACCTGAACGGCCTGCACATGATCTCCTACCACCTGTATGACGGTGGTGGGGTGCTGGTTTCGGACTCGGATGGGCCGCAAGCCTTCCCTGAGGGGCTGGAAGTGAGCACGGGCGCGGGCGAAATACTGCTCCACGTGCCGGCCGAGCGCAGCGAGAGCATTAGCTACAGGCTCTACAGTCCGAAAGGCGTCTTGATGACCTGCTCTGACGGCAGCAGGACGCAGATCTTCGGCAGCCTGCGGATTGAAGGTAACAAGCACCTTTCGGGCCGGCCGCCAGACGCCAGCAGGGCAGCGGCCGCCCGGAGCTAGAAGGAAACCCCGAGTCATGATGAGTACGACACCAGGCGGCACGCGCGGCCGCTACAGATTGGACGAACTGTCAACTGCCTGGGCGACGTCCGGAGGCAGGCTGCATCGCACGGACGCAGGGGCGTGCGTGGTGAG
>DATDOP010000339.1:0-2948 GCA_035293185.1 Dehalococcoidia bacterium
CACCTCGATCAGCTCGTCCAGGTACGCGTCCGGGTCCTCGCCGTCGTCGATCATCCGCTGCCGCACGACCTCGTCCGTGATCCGCTCCACGTAATGCAGCGAGTCGAGCTGGATGTACGACACGCCGTCGTCGATTAGCGCGTCGACCTCCCGCTGCAGCATCCCGACAATCTCGTCGATGAACTCGCGCTTCGACGTGTAGAACTGGTCAGTCACGCCCGGCCGCCACAGCTGCGACCCCACGGACAGCGCGCCCGGCATCGTGATCTTCCACGGACCCGGAGCGTGCGCCTTGAGAAACGCAGCCTCGTCCCCGGCGATGCGCCGCACCTGCTTGATCCGCTGTGCCGCCAGCGCCGCGCCCATCACGTTGCCGCCGCCGGAGTTCATGCTACGATTCGCCAGCTCGCCGTGCGGGCCCTGCCACTCGCGCAACACCCGGCTCGCCGTCGGCGACGCCGCTGGCTCCAGCCCTTCGAGCGCCTGTCGCAGGCCGCTGCTCCAGCCCGCGCGCCGGTACTCGCCCTCCGTGAAGATGCCCAGGCCCGCCTGCTTCTGCAGCTCCAGCGCCTTGAGCACGCAGGTGTCTTCCACCTCCTTCAGCTGCTCCTGCGTGATCCTGCCGGCGTTGAAATGGACGCGCGCCTCCAGCAGCTCCGGCGGCCTCAGCAGGCTGCCGACGTGGTCGGCTCGATACGGTGTGGCCATGATCGCTCCCCCTCGTGATTCAGGCGTCCGGCGGGGTGCGCGAACATTACAGCAACGAGCAACAGGCAACAAGCAACAAGCAACAAGGGATCACCTCCCTGATCCCCGTTGCCTGTTGCCTGTTGCCTGTTATCTGCTACTGGACCCGGAACCGCGGCAGCGTAATCTCGTCATTCTCGCGCTCGAACATGACTTCCACCGCCGTCCCGATGTCGATCGCCGGGCTGCCCTCAACCAGGTTGCTCGTGAAGCGCAGCCCTTCGTCCAGCTCGACGATCAACGTCGTAAACGGCACGCGGCCCTCCAGCGCGGGATGGATCGCCTGGTGGCTGACGCCGAAGGTGAACACCTTCCCCCGCCCGCTCAGCTTCTGCCACTCGGCCTCGGTGGAGCCGCACTTCGGGCAGGTCGGGCGCGGCGGGTGGCGTAGCAGGCCGCAGGCAGTGCAGCGCTGCGCCCGCAGCTCGCCGGCGCGGCAATACTCCCAGAACGGCGCGCTGACTTCGTCCGGCTGCGGCAGCGGCAGCGAGGCCATCAGGGTTCCCTCGTCAGGATCACCGCGGCCGTGCCGACGCCCGTATCCACGAACGACACGCCGGCGTCCTTGACCTGCGACGTCGATTCGCCGCGCACCTGGCGCACGCCCTCGATCAGCTGGTTCATGCCCTGCATGTACGCCTCCGAGAGGTGTCCCCCGGACGTGTTCACCGGCAACGAGCCGCCGTCCCAGCTGATCTCGCCTGCCTCCACGAACGGACCGCCCTCGCCGCGCTTCACGAAGCCGTAGTCCTCCAGCGCGAAGATCACGAAGGGGCAGAAATGGTCGTAGATCTGTACCACGTCCACGTCCTTCGGCGTCATCCCCGCCAGGCCGAAGATGCGCGGCGCCGTCGCCTTCGCCGCCACGTCGATGTAATCGCGGTCGCGCACGTAGCCCGTCGACGTCGCGGCGCGGATGTACGCCGGCGGCTTCTTTAGCGTCTTCGCGCGCTCGGCGGAGGTCAGCACCAGCGCGCCGCCGCCGTCCGTCTCCAGACAGCAGTCGAACAGGTGCAGCGGCTCGACCACGAAGCGCGAGTTCTGGTGGTCCTCCAGCGTCAGCGGCGTCTCGTAGAACGTCGCGCGCGGGTTGCGGTTCGCGTGCTGCCGGATCGTCACCGCCGTTGCGCCGAACTGCCGGCTGGTCACGCCGGTCTCGTACATGCGGCGCTTCGTGATCATCGCCAGCGAGTGCTGCGGCGTCAGGACGCCGAATGGCTCCGTCCACTGCCCCGGGCCGCGTCCTTGCCGCCCCGTCACGTCGCCGCGTCCGTAGCGCCTTCCTGAGCGCCCGTTGACGCCCCTGAAGATCACCACCACGTTCGCGATACCCGCCCGGATCGCCGCCGCCGCGTGTCCCACCAGCGCCGCGCCGACGTTCCCCGCCTGGTTGACCTCGCCGAAGAACGACAGCTCCGTCATCCCCAGGTTCGCGGCCACGTCCGCCTCCACCGACGTGTCGACCGACCACTTCATCAGCCCGTCCACGTCGGCGGCCTTCAGCCCGGCGTCGTCCAGCGCGGCCTGGATCGCCTGCAACGACAGCATCAGCTCGGTGCGCCCGGAGTTGCGGGAGTAATCCGTCTCGCCCACCCCAACAATCGCCGTGTGCCCGCGCAGCTCGTTGCTCATGCGATTGGCTGTCCTGTCCTGCTAGATTCGCGGAGTCGCGCCCTAATATACCGCGCGACTCTGCCGCGAGGAACACGGCCCACGGGACAGCTGTGCGTTCAGGCCGGCTGGAAGAGGCGCGTCAACAGCCGGCGAGCCAGCACGTCGGGCGACGCACGAGTCGTGTCGACCTCAAGGTCGCAGACTACGCCGGCGTGAACCTGGGCCGCTTGTCGCACAGCCCAACCGCGGGGCCGGTCGCCGCGGGCAGCTTCGCGCCGGCGCAGAGTTGCGGCCGCACAGTTGACGGCGATTACCTGCGTCCCGGCAACCCCGCGCAGGATGTCGAGGCATTGCCCTTTGAGGCCTTCCTCATCCGGCAGCGAGCCGTCCACGATAACGTCCAGGCCGCTACGTCCCAATTCCGCGATCGCCCGGTGGAAACCGACGATCAGCCTTGCTTCGAAGTCAGAGTCCCTGTTCGTCACGCCGCCGGGATTCAGCGCAGGCACGAACTCATCCGCCTCCAGGTGCAGCAGAGGCCGGCCGGCAAGAGCCTGCATCGCCCGCGCCAGCGTGGACTTGCCCGA
>DATDOP010000340.1:0-3496 GCA_035293185.1 Dehalococcoidia bacterium
CGCTTCATCCACCAGGCGACGAGCAACGCCGCGCCGCTGATAGTCCGGGTGCACAGCGAGCCGGTACATGTTGCCGCGCCAACCATCGAATGTGGCGATCAGCGTCGCGGCAAGGCGTCCGTCGATCTCGGCCAGCAGCAGTCGCGCCGAACCTCCGTGTGAGAGCAGCGCCGGGATGTCTTCCTGCGTGCTGCGGATCGACGAGGCCTCGTACGCGGCTCGCCAGAGTGCGAGCACGGCGCTTTCGTCCTCCGGCCGGGCATCGCGCAACGCCAGACGTTCGAGGCTCATGCCCTGCGCCTCGCGCCGCGCACCAGACGATAGCTCTCCTCGATAAGGTCGCGGGCGTGGTCGAGCGTGGCGGCGTCAGCGATTGTGACCGTGATCCAGCCGTGTTTGCCGACGTAGCGCGCCTTTTCGATGTGCGGCAGTTGGACCAGCGCGTCCTGGTCCTCCAGCGTGGCTTTCACGGTGAGCCCGGTGAGCGCGCCGGTGACGCCGAGCGCGGCGAACATCTTCGACCCTACCTTGTAGACGACGTCGCCCCAGGGGTAGTCCTCCCAGGCGCCTTCGAGCGAGAGACAGAGGCGCTGCAGGTCGCGGGCCACGGGCGAGTCCGGCAGCTCAACCGGCGGGAAGCGCGACTCAGGCATCGGCAATCAGGTTCCGCACCTGTTCGGCATGCTGGTGGGCGTGGTTCGCCGCTCGGCGCAGCCATTCCTCGATAGAGAAGTTCCCCGAATCTCCATTCGGATCTGGCCGAACCCACTCGCCCGCGGGCAGGCACCGTAGCAGCACCAGGTTCGCTTCGATGGCGGCGCGCAATAGGTCGAGCGAGGCTTCAAGCGGCCGTTGGTAGTGCTCGAGACGTGGCCCGGGACGAACAGAGGGATTGGCGACCTTCCGCCCACCCAGAAGGATGCGTAGCTGAGCACTGCGCAGAACTTCGGCATCGGCGACGTGGTGAATAATCTGCCGCGCTGACCACTCACCGACCGGCGCGCGATCCAGCGATTCCCGCGTGATGGCTTGCAGGGCCTCATTCAGCGATGTCCCACCGGACTGATAGCGCTGAATTAGCTGCTCACGCTCCTCGGGCGTCATCGCTAACGGCCGCGCAGCGCCCTGCGAATGTTCTCGATCTGGCCGATGTGGTCGTGGGTGTGGACGTGGTGGGAGTAGAGGCTCCACTCCAGCCAGTTGAACGGCCCGAAGCTAACGTGCTCGGACGCTCCGTTGAGGTTTCGCGTGCCGTCTGCTTTGCGCAGTACGCCCAGGATCTCAGCCATGCCGTCGATGTAGGCGCTGCGCAGCGCGGTGAAGGAGGCGTATTCAGCACTCATCTGTCCCGGTGCGCCGGGCGGGTTCTCAAAGGCCCGCCCGGCAGCCAGCGCCTCGATGCGCGACTTGCTGCGGTCGAGGCTGGCGGTCATGTGGCGCAGGGCGTCGTAGACCCGCCATTCGTCGGCAGGCGTGACGGTCATGCCCTCGTCTTCGGTGAGGTCGCCGATCAGCGTGAGGATGCGGTTGTTGTCGCCGGTGACCAGCTCGATGATGTGATCGAGGCCATGAGACGCGTGCTCGGAGACGTAGGCGCGGACAGCCTCACGGCCGTCAGTCAGGCGTACAACCACCTTCGAGACCTCCTTCAGCCGAACACCGCCCAGGCTGGAAGCCTCTCGTACGTGTTCCGGCGAATGTCGGGGGCGCTCATACCGTGAAGCAACCCTCGCTCGCTACTGCGTTGTGTGATGGGTGCTGCCATGATCGCCGCGCTGGGCAGCAAACCAGGTGTGCAGGACGGAGACCATCACCGGGTCGGCGGTCTTGTAGGTGATGGCGCCGCCGTCGGAGAGCTCCTCGTAAATGAACTCGATCCGGTTGTACCCCGCGCGAAGCTCGGCCAATCCCGGCATTGCATCGCCATGAATAGCCGCCGGGTCCGAGAAGTCGCCGCTGGAGAATTTCGGTATGAGCCCTTCCAAATGACCACGAATCAGGTCAATTTGCTGAGTGTCGGCCGGGTCGATGGCCGTAACCACCTCGCGGCCGCCGCTGCCGGTATCCGTGAATGTGTGAGTGGTCCGGGTTAGATCGAAGGGCATAACCCGGGCGCCATTGCGTGCTACCTCGGCCTGCCGGTCTGCGCTGGCGGTCCCGCCGGTGTCCGTTCCGCCCACTGCCTGGCTAATGCCAAACGCGAGTCCGCCGACAATCAGAATCCCCACAACCAATCCGGCGAGACGCTGCTTGTTCTTGCTTGTGACCATCTTTTCGTAGACCGCCTTGGAATCGATTAGAGGAGCAGGGGGAGGGCGTCAGCCGCGGTGGTGCCCTGCAGCGACCAGGCGGTGGCCTTTTCGATGCGGACCGTGACGACTTCGCCAACCTGCGTCTCGCCGGCGAAGTGGACGAGCTTGTTGCTGCGCGTGCGGCCGAACCAGCGCCCGTCGCGCTTGCCTTCGACGAGCACGTCCTGGTCCGTGCCCGCAAGCCGGGCGTTGAGCTGCGTGGAGATGCGCTCCTCCAGCTCTTCGACGGCGTGCAGGCGGGCCTTCTTGACCTCCGGCGGCACGTCGTCCTCCAGCTTGCGCGCGGCGATCGTGCCGGGGCGCGGCGAGTACGCCGCGACATGCACTTTGTCGAAGCGCACCTCTTCCAGGAGGCGCAGCGTCTCGTTGAACTCCGCCTCGGTCTCGCCGCAGAAGCCGACGATGATGTCGGTGGTGATCGACGCCTCCGGCATCAGCGAGCGGATCAGATTGACGCGGTCGTGGAACAGCGCGATGTCGTAGCCGCGGCGCATGCGGTCGAGGACGGCGTCCGAGCCGTGCTGGACGGGAATGTTGAAGAACTCGGTGACCTTCGGCAGGTCGCGCACCGCTTCGACGATCTTCGGGGTCATGTCCTTGGGGTAGGAGGTGAGGAAGCGGATGCGCTCCAGGTTCGGCAGGTCGTGCATCGCCGCCATGAGATCTCCCAGGTCCGGGCGCTTGTCCGGGAAGTCGAGCCCGTAGGCCTCGACGGTCTGACCGAGCAGCGTGACCTCGCGGACGCCGCCGTGAACCAGGTGCGCCACCTCCTGGACGATCTCGTCCAGCGGGCGGCTCTGCTCCCGGCCGCGGCGATAGGGGACGATGCAGTAGGTGCAGAACTTATCGCAGCCGTGGATGATTGGCACGTAGGCGGTGGGACCGGTGGGCTTGGCGAAGGCCGTGGGCCAGAACTCGCCGCCGGTGTCGTCGGAGAGACCCAGCGCTTCGAAGATGCCCTCGAAGGCCTGCGGGCGCGCGAAGTGATCGACGTAGGGGAAGCGGCGCCGCAGCTCGTCGTCCTTCGGCCCGACCATGCAGCCCATGACGACAATCTGGAAGTCAGCCCGCCCCTTGCGCTTCATGGCGGCAAGGCGTCCGAGGTGGCTCACGGCGCGCTGCTCGGAGCGATCGCGCACGACGCAGGTGTTGAGCACGACGAGGTCGGCGGTCTCCGGCGCGTC
>DATDOP010000341.1:0-2238 GCA_035293185.1 Dehalococcoidia bacterium
GGCGCGGTAGGGGCCGGAGCTGCGCATGCCCTGCGGCGGGTAGCGCATGGCCCAGACGGCGCGCTCGGCGTCCTCGCGGGTCTCGATCATGGGGACGATGATGCCGTAGGCGCCGGCATCGAGGTACTTCATGATGATCGAGGGCTCGTTCCACGGGACGCGGACGAAGGGCATGGTGGGAGTGAGCGAGATCGCCTGGAGCATCGGCAGGGCGGCGGAGAAGTCGATGGCGCCGTGCTGCGTGTCGATGCAGAGCCAGTCGAAGCCCTGGTTGGCCATGACCTCGGCGCTGTAGCTGCTGGGGACGCCGAGCCAGCCGCCGATGGCGGGCTGGCCTGCGCGCAGCTTTTGCTTTGCGGTGTTGGGGCGCATGGAGGTGCCTCCGGTTCTAGGAACGTGGGGTCAGCGAGGTGGGCTTATTCTACGGGCATACGGGCATACGGGCATAGGCGCTTGGCTCAACCGCGCCCATGCTCTTTGCCTCTTTGCCTTTTGCGAGTGGGGTTGTGACGAGCAAGCTCGCGGTCATGGTGTCGGGCAGCGGCACCACGCTGCAGAGCTTTCTTGACCTGATTGCGGCGGAACAGCTGGATGCTTCGATCGAAGTCGTGATCGGCAGCAACTCGACGGCGTTTGCGCTGGAGCGGGCGCGCAAAGCCGGCATCGACACACACGTGGTGCGCAGGGGGGACTTCGAGACGCAGGAGGCGTTCAGCGACGCCGTGACGGCGGTGATCGACCGCTACGGCGTCGAGCTGATCCTCGGCGGGCTACCTGCAGCGTTACCTGTTCCTTCCGCGCCGCCCGGCAGGCCCGCGGCATCCGCCACGGCATCGCCGGCCGGATCAGCCGCTCGCTGCTGCGCGCCGAGCCCTGTGCCCACGAGGCAGCACAGACGTAGGCAGGGGCAAGGGGCTGGCGCTCCGGCGTGCCAGCCCGCCCTTGCTCCCCTATCGCCGCGCACGCAGAATGCGCCCATGACGCGCATCGAAGTCGTGGTCCTCGATTTCGACGGTGTCCTCAACACCTCGATGGTCTTCGGCGAATGGCTCGCCCGCGAGCACGCCATCACCCGCGAGCAGCAGGGCCACTTCTTCGATGGCCTCTTCGCCGATTGCAACTCCGGCGATGCCGACATGCTCGACGTGCTGCCGCCCTTCCTCGACCAGTGGCGCTGGCCCTACACGCTCGATGCCTTCGTCGAGCACTGGTTCACGCTGGACGACAACCTCGCCCCCGACGTCATGGATGTCGTCGACAGCCTGCGCGAGGCGGGCATTCCCGTGGTGCTGGCCACCAACCAGGAGCAGCACCGCGCCGAGTACATCCGTAACCATCCCGACCTGGCCGGCCGCTTCGACCACCGCTTCTTCTCCTGCGACCTCGGTGTCGCCAAGCCCGACGCCCGCTATTTCGAGCGCGTGGCCGATGAGCTTGGCCGCCCGGCGAGCGAGTTGCTCTTCTTCGACGACCACCCGGGCAACGTGGACGCCGCCCGCAGCGGCGGCTGGAACGCCGAGCAGTTCACAGACGTGGACAAGCTGACTACCGACCTGCAACGCTACCTGGCGCAGCCATGACCGAGCCCGTCACCGTCCGCTTTGCCGGCAGTGGCGACGCCTTCGGCAGCGGCGGGCGGAGGTTCGTGGGTGCGTGTATCCCGCGCCGGGCGCCGATGATCTAGACGGAGATTCGCGGTGGTATGCTGAGGCGCGATGACGCGTCTCTGGGAAGAGGCCTCAGGAGCAAGGCAAATGCTGAGCTCCGGCGTTGAAGATGGGGGACACCCCCAAACCCCCGCTAAAGGGCCTGAAGCAGCCCGGTCGCAAATGGAGGATTAGGCCTTGTTAAGCAAAGAAGACAACGCCCGGCATTGAAGATGGGGGGCACCCCCAAACCCCCGCTAAAGGGCCTGAAGCAGCCCGGTCGCAAATGGAGGATTAGGCCTTGTTAAGCAAAGAAGACAACGAACTGCTGTCACGCATCGGTCCCAGCACGGCGATGGGCGACCTGATGCGCCAGTACTGGATACCGGCCGTCAAGTCTGACGAGCTGCCGGCGCCGGACAGCCCGCCGCTGCGGCTGATGCTGCTGGGCGAGCAGCTGATCGCGTTTCGCACGACGTCGGGCAAGGTGGGTGTGATTCAGAACTCCTGCCCGCACCGCGGCGCTTCGCTGTTCTTCGGCCGCAACGAGGAAGAAGGGCTGCGCTGCGTCTACCACGGCTGGAAGTTCGAC
>DATDOP010000342.1:0-12248 GCA_035293185.1 Dehalococcoidia bacterium
AGGCGCCGATTTCTCGGCGCCTCGCGTTGCTAGGGGACGGTGGTCGCTGGCCGTCCGGCCGGCTCGGTCTAGGTTGCGGCGGTTTCCGGTGCCTTCGGGTTGTAGAAGGAGCCGAGGTGGAAGCCGTAGACCAGGTGCCAGAACACAATCGCCACGGGCGTCTTCCAGCCGGGGTGCAGGCCGCCGCCGTTAGTGTCCGGCAGCTTCAGGTCTAGGCTGAACCAACCGGGGTTGGCGTTGTAGGGGTCCAGGAGCGGCGTGAGGATGGTGAAGCTGATGATCGCCAGGAGGATGCCCCAGGCCATGCCGGCAATCAGGTTGTTCTTCATGTCATAGGGCAGGGGCAACTTGGGCCGGACGAGGAACACGAAAGTCAGTGTCAGCACCAGTCCGGTGAAGATGTGGAATAGCCAGCCGGTGATGAAGACCTCGAAGTCGGAGGCCGGCGGCACTTCGAAGCCGATGGCCGTCGGGTTGCTGAACCCCACCAGGTAGGTACCGTTGAAGCGGTTCCAGTCCATGGCTGGGAAGTCGATGATTTCGTGCCAGAAACCGACGATCGTTGCGATCTGCGTGGCCAAAAAGCCGGTCACCAGTCCGGCTGTCAATTGGTTGTCCGAGATGCCGTACTTGAGTCCGTTCAAGGTTCCCTCCTGAAAACGGCTAAGCTAGGTCCTTCCTAGGGTCCCGCGAGGCAGCGACCGATTGCCTTGTTACGAATTCGTAACAATCCGGCCTCACAGTACACGCGCTGCCGCGTCTGTCAAGGTTTTCACTCGCGGACGATGGGTTGTCCGGGCCTGACGCGCGCCTTACCGTGAAGGCGATGCCTTCACTCTACGGCGCCGCGCGGGCTCCCCGGTCGTGACCAGCGGCGCCAAAGTCGTCATCCTGATGTTTGCAAGTGTCCTGGCGATCGCCGCGCTGGTCGTCGTCGCCTTTCTGCTGACAAAAGAACCCGCGGTGCGCTGCGTCGAAGGCGAGATGCAGGACAACGCGGTGCGGGCGGACGGGTCTGTCTTGCCGCGCGTCGAGACTTTTTCGACGCTCGGAGCAGCCGAGGCGTTCATCTGCCGCCGCATCCCGCATCCCCGCGCTACCGGCGACCTCATGCTGAGAGAAGTCAGAGTCGCGCGGGAGCTGAGCCTCGGCAAGACGATCGAGGGTGAAGGCGGCGCGAGCATCGAGATCGAATACGCGTCCGGCAGGGCGGCAGCGAGCCTGCGCCTGGCGGTGAAGTTCCCGGAGGTGCCGCTGCCGGAGGCGACGGCGGCCGAGGAGCGCGTGCGTATTCAAGGGCGCGAGGGCTTCCTGTTCAGCCGCGACGGCCTGACCCTGGCGCAGTGGAACAAGGGTGGCTTCACCTTCGCCGCGGAGGCGCGGCTGGATGCAGCTTTCACGCTGGAGGACGCGTTGGCAGCCCTCGAGACCGTGCGTTAGGGAAATATAGTAGGGGAGAACCCCGTATTACCTCGCCCGTATGCCGATTACTAAGTAGAGATGAGCCGTCTCAAGATCATCAGCCTGATCTCGTTCAACGCCATCGCTGCCGCGATCATCGTGGCGCTGTTGACGATCCTGCTCACCGCGAAGGACGACCAGGCGTCCGCGCTGAAGATCGCCTGCCTGGACGACAGCGGTGCCGGCGCTTCGGGGGCGGGCCTGCTGACCTCCGACCGCGGCTTCCAGACGATGGAGGAGGCAGAGGCGTTCATCTGCCACCGCATCGCCTATCCGCGCGACACCAGGGGCTGGCTGATCGAAGACATCAGCGCCGTGCGCAAGCCGTCCACGCGGGCGGTCGCGCAGGGACAAGGCTTCGCCTCCGTGACGCTGAATTACGTGCTCGGGCGCACGGCAGCCGACATGCGCATCGAGGTCTCCCCCTTCGCGATCGACCCCGTGACCTTCGGCATCGTCGACCGGGTCAGCATCATGGGCACCTGGGCCGACCTGATACGCGGCAAGGACCACAACCTGGTCATCCTGCAGTGGCGCAGCAGCGGTTACAGCTTCTACACGGAAGCGAAGCTGACGGACGAGTTCTCCCTCGACGACCTGCTGGCCGTGCTCAACTCGATCGAGTAAAGACCCGGGACGTAGGGGCGCACGGCCCTGCGCCTCTACGTCGCTCGGCATGTCGCCGCCCCGTAAAATGCGCGCATGCCCCTTAACTTTGATGACGTGGTGCGCGTGACAACGAAGACCTTGCTCAAGGCGCGTGAGGCGGTGCGGTGACTGCTTCACCGCCTCAAGCAACGCTGGACTGGCTGCTGGAGGAGGACGCGGCCAATCCCGGCGTGCGCTACTTCGCGCTGCGCGATCTGCTGGACCTGCCGCGGGACGGCGCGCCGGTGATCGCCGCGCGCCGGGCGGTGATGGAGTCGGGGCCGGTGCCGGCGATCCTCGCCGCGCAGCAGCCGGAGGGCTACTGGCAGAAAGCGGGGGCTGGCTATTCGCCCAAGTACCGCGGCACTGTCTGGCAGCTGGTCCAGCTCGAACGCCTCGGCGCAGATCCGGCGGACGCGCGGGTGCGCGCCGGCTGCGAGTACGTGCTCGAGCACACGCAGACGTCGAATGGCGGCTTCGGTTGCTCGGGCAGCTACCAGTCACCGCCACCGCCCTCCAGCGTGATTCACTGCCTCAACGGCAACCTGCTCGCCGCGCTGGTCAACCTGGGCTGGCTGGCGGACGAACGCGTCCGGCGAGCCGTCGAGTGGCAGGCACGCTCGATCACCGGCGACGGCGCCGAGCTGCGGTACTACAAGTCGATGACCTCCGGGCCGGGGTTTGCCTGCGGCGTTAACGTCGGCCAGCCGTGCGGTTGGGGCGCCAACAAAGCGATCCGCGCCCTGGTCGCCATCCCAGACGCGGCGCGGACGGATGCGGTGCGGCGGGCGCTCGCGGTCGGAGCGGCGTTCCTGCTGAGCCGCGACCCCGCTGTCGCCGACTACCCGTACACGGAGCGGGTCAGCTCGACCTGGCAGCATCTGGGACTGCCGCTGTCTTACTGGAGCGACGTGCTGGAGACGCTGGAGAACCTGGTGGCGCTGGGCTACGGCTCGGATGGGCGGCTGGATCACGCTTTCGAGTTGATCCTGAGCAAGCGCGACGCTTCCGGCCGCTGGCGCCTGGAGAACACGCTCAATGGCAAGACCTGGGTTGAGATCGAAGCCAGGGGCCGGCCGAGCAAGTGGGTCACGCTGCGGGCGCTGAGTGCCTTGCGGCGCGCCGGCCGGCTGCCCGGCGCCTGATGCCGCCGACGCTGACCCTGCGCGGGCCGCGACTGCGCCTGCGTCCCTGGCGCGACGACGACCTCGAGGATGCTATGGCCTGGAGCAACGATCGCGTTTCATTGCGGTTTGCCGGCGTGGAGCGCCGCGACAAGCCCTACCGGCCCTACAGCGTGGCGGAGATCGAGACGATCTACCGTGCGGCGAGCCTGGGCGGCTGGGTGTTCATCGCCCTGCTGGGCAACCGGCGCGTTGGGGAGTTCAGCCTGAGCCTCAACGGCCCGGAGCCGGGCAGCGCGCGCATCGACTTCGTGGTCGCGCCCGCGTTTCGCGGCCGGGGCCTCGGGCGCGAGGGCGTCGCAATCTGCGCCGACTTCGCCTTCAACGTGCTCAAGGTGCCGGCGCTCTACGGCTACGTGGGCAGAGGCAACGTCGCGAGCCGCCGTCTGCATCGCTCGCTGGGCTATCGGCGACGGCGTCAGGAGGAGCGGCAACCCTTCGTCCTGGCGAACACTACGGCGAACTCGATACGCGTTCGTAAGCTGCTGACCTTGACGTGAACCCGGCGTCTGACTCGTCAACCCAGGACGGCGGCCTCTTCGCCAACTCGCGTTTCGTGCACTACTGCTACGCCCGGCTACTGTCGCTGATCGGGCAGAACGCGCTGATCTACGGACTGTTCATCGCCGTGATCAGCGAGCAGGAGTCGTCGCTGGCGACCAGCGCCTTCGTGCTCGCGTCCGTCATCCCCTCGATCGTCCTCGGGCTGCCCGGAGGTCTGGTCGCCGACCTGCTGCCGAAGAAGATCGTCCTGCTGCTCTCGATGGCGCTGCGCATGCTGGCCGTCTTCTGGTTCATCGACCTCGACCCGGGCGTCGAGGGGGCGATCGGCCTGACGTTCCTGTTCTGGACGGCGTACCAGTTTTTCGCGCCGGCCGAGAACGCCGCCCTGCTGGCCATCGTGCCGCGGGAGCGGCTGGCGCACGCCTCCTCGTTCCTGCAGGCGCTGTCGCTGGTGGCGCAGCTGTTGGGCGCGGGGGTAGTCGCGCCGCTGGCCGTCAAGCTGCTCGACGTTGAGGGGCTGAGCATGATCGTGCTGGGCTGCCTGGGCTTCAGCGCGCTGATCCTGCTATCGCTGCCGCACCTGACTTACAGGCTGGGCGGCCAGGCAAGGGATGTCGTCTGGTGGCGAGCGCTGCCGGGCGGGTACCGGGCGATTGCTGCCGACCCGGGGCTCACGTCGACAACCTTGATGCGCGTCTTGCTGGACACCGGGATGCTGATGTTCGTTGTCGCCGCGCCGGTGTTCATCGAAGAGACTCTGGATACGGGCGCCCAAAATGCGATCTACATTGCCCTGCCGGGGGCGGTGGGCCTGGCGCTGGGCCTGCTGCTCGCCCCGCTGCTGCTGACGTTTGTCAGCGCGCGCGGGCTGGCGCTGGGAGGCTTCGTCTGCTTCACGGCGGTGTTGCTGGCGCTGCCGTTTGTCGACGCCTTTGCGCCGGAGATGGCCGGCGCGTCGGGGCCGGTCCGGGACTTCACAGACTGGCTGGGCGTATCTGATGCGATCGTCGCGACGATGTTGCTGCTGCCGATTGCCGGCGCGGGTTCGAGCTTAGTCCACGTGGCCGCGCGCACGGATGTCTACCGCCGCGTGCCGACGAACCTCGTGGCGCAGGTCTTCGCGACGCAGGCCGCGCTCGGCAGCATCGGCGCCCTGGTGCCGACGTGCCTGGCGGGCGTGATGCTGGACCAGCTGCCGGTGCGTCTCGTGTTAGTCCTGATCGGCGGGTCGCTGACGGCGTGCGCGCTGTATGCGTGGCAGCGGGGCGCCCGCGCCGCCCGCGCCCGCGGCGTTGCAGAGATACGGGCGGGCCTACCCGGGGACGCGTCTGCGGAGGACGAAGGCGACTGGGCCTAACGCGCGCGCAGCAGCTCGGGGAAGTTGACCTTGAGGATGCGGTCCCAGTCGTCCTGCTCTTCCAGGGTGACGAGGCGGCCGGAATCCGGCTGGACGATATCGACGGCCCAGGAGTCTTCGCGCTCGCGGGAGAGGCGCCGGAAGCCGCCGATGCTCAGGGTGGGAAACGAACGCTCGACCTGAACCGAGACGAGGACCGCGGTCTCGAAGTCCATACCTGCTCCTCCTTGCCCCGACGCCAGTGTGCCGAGCGCAGGGGTACAGAGCCGTCTAGATCAGAGGCAGGGCACCTTACAGTTGTCTACAGGTTTTGGCTCAGCGCTCGCCGGTCTGGCGGGCGAGCGCGGCGAGGAAGCTGTCGGTCCAGTGGTGGACGTCGCGCGTGCGCACCAGCTCGCGCAGGCGGCCCATGCGCTCCATCTGCTCTTCCACCGGCATTTCGATGGCCTGCTTGATCGCGGCGATCAGACCGTCGGTGTCGTACGGGTTGACGATCAGCGCGTCGCCGCGCAGCTCGTCCGCGGCGCCGGCGAACTCGCTGAGGACGAGGACGCCATCGCCGTGCAGCCGCGAGGCAACGTACTCCTTGGCGACGAGGTTCATGCCGTCGCGCAAGGGCGTGACCAGCATGATGTCTGCTGCCGCGTATAACGCCGAGACGTCATCTTCGCTGAATGACCGCTGGACGAGGTGCACGGGCAGCGATCGCGGGCTGCCGAAGGTCGAGTTGATCCGGCCCACCGCCTCGTTGAGTTGGCGCCGCAGCCCGGCGTAGGACTCGATGCGTTCGCGCGACGGGAAGGCGACTTGCACGAAGCGCACACGCTCCGCCAGCGAGGGGTCGGACTGCAGCATGCGTTCCATGGCGTGGATGCGACGGGGCAGGCCCTTGGTGTAGTCCATCCGGTCGATGCCGAGGATGATCTTGCGCTTGCCGGCGTCCTGCATCAGCGAGAGCACCTGCTTTTGCACCGCCGTGCTGCGCGCCCGGTTCTCCCAGGTGGCGAAATCGATGCCCATGGGGAAGGCGCCGACCTGGATGGAGCGGCGCCCGTAGCGCAGGCCGGAGGACGTCAGTTTGACTCCCAGGAGGGGCTGCGCCGCTGAGACGAAGTTCTCGAGGAAGGACTGGGTGTGAAAACCGATGAGGTCCGCGCCCAGCAGGCCCTTGAGCAGCTCTTCGCGGGGCGGCAGGACGCGGAAGACTTCGGGCGGCGGGAAGGGAATGTGCAGGAAGAAGCCGATCGGCGCTTTGGGCAGCAGGCGCCGCACCATGGCCGGGACCAGCATGAGGTGGTAGTCGTTGACCCAGACGACGTCGCCTTCCCTGTAGGAGGAGGCGACGGTGTCGGCGAAGCGCTGGTTGACCTCCTTGTAGACTTCCCAGCCGACGATGTCCTGGGGCAGCTGCTCGATGAGATCGTGGAATACCGGCCAGATGGCGGCGTTGGAGAAGTCCTCGTAGAAGCCGCGCTGCTCGCTACGGGTGAGATAGACGGGCCGCGCGTCCAGCTTCATGAGCTCGTGCTCGATCTCGGCGCGGTAGCTGCTGGCGGGGATTTCGCCGGGCCAGCCGATCCAGACGCCGCCCATACGCGCACGGGCGCCCCGCAGTCCTGTCGCCAGGCCGCCACCGGAAGGCGCCAGCGAGAGGACGCCGTCCTGCACGCTGACCGTTACCGGCAAGCGATTCGATACCAGGATCAAACGTGCTCGCTTGGTGGCCGTGGGAGAACTCCTATAACGCAATTGTAAGTGTGATTCGACGCTTGCCTAGGGTGAGAAATCTCTACTTATCAAATCGCTGAGACGACCTTGTTTGCCAGATTTCCGGTTATCGCATATAAGTTGCAGCACAGCGGAGGCGTGGCGTCTCCAGGCGCCACGAGGAGGGGACGATGCCGGTGAGTGTGGTGACTTTCTCCGTACAACAGGGCTCCGACGGCCATCGGATAGCGCAACTGGCCGGTCAGAAGCTCGGCTTTCCGTATTACGACGCCGAGATCGTCTCGCAAGCAGCGTCGATTGCCGGCGTCTCGCCGGAGACGGTCGCGGCGGCAGAACGCTGGCCGACGTTCATCGAGCGCATGCTGGAGCGCCTGGCGCTGACGACCGTGGTCTCGGAGGGCGTGCTGCCGGCGCCTCCGTCCACGAACCCATCGACGATGATGATGACGTCGTCCGACTACCGGCAGATTATCGAGCAGGTAGTAACGAACCTGGCCGAGCGCGGGAATTGCGTGATCGTTGGCCATGCCGGGCAGGTCATCCTCAAGAAATCGTCAGCGGTGTTCAAAGTCCTCGTGACGGGCTCCGTGGAGAGACGCACGGCCCGCGTCGCCGAGGAGCAGAGCCTGACGCCGAAGGACGCTGCGGCGTACATCAAGGAGTCTGACCACCAGCGCATCAACTTCTTCAAGCACGTGTACAACGTGGACTGGCTCGACTCCTCGCTCTACGACCTGAGCGTCAACACCGACGACGTCGACGTCGAGACGGCGGCCTCGATGGTGCTGACCTGCATCGAGAAGACGCCCTAGCGCCGCACCGGTGACCTCCGGCCGGGTAGATCGCCTGCGCCCCTGCTCTCGCCCACGTGCTAACGTGATTTCATGCTCCTCGCGAGGCGCAGCAGCGTCCTCATTTATCGCGCAGGCAAAGCGTTCTTCGCTGACAACTGCAGCCAGCGGGCGGCAGCGCTGTCTTACTACGTCCTGTTCTCGCTGTTTCCGCTGCTGATCTTCTCCGTGGGCATCCTGGGGCTCGTGATCAAAGACTCGCAGCTTCAAGATGACATCGTCGACGAGGTGATGCAGAGCATCCCGCTGAGCCAGGACGAAGGACGCGCGGACGTAACGGACGCCCTGAAGGCGGTAACGCGCGACCAGAGCGGCGCCATCGGCATCTTCGGCCTGCTGGGCCTGGCCTGGTCGGGCAGCGCGGTCTTCGGCGTCCTGCGCAGCTCGATGAACGCCGTATTCCGGGTGCAGGCGCCGCGGCCACCGGTGATTCAGAGGCTGCTGGACCTGGGGATAGCGCTGTCGTTCGCGCCGCTGTTCGTCGCGTCCGTCGCGGCCACGAGCGTCTTGCGCCTGGCCCGCCACACGAGCGAAGAGGTGCCCTTGCTGGGAGACCTGCCGCACGCTCTGGGCGCCGGCTGGTGGGCGGCCTCTCTCTTGCTGCCGATCCTGGTCTCCTGCGTTGCCTTCTTCCTGGTTTACTGGCTGGTGCCGGCGCGCCAGCTGCACTGGCGACACCTTCTGCCGGGAGCGGTGCTGGCGGCCGTGCTGTTCGAGGCAGTTAAGGTCAGTTTCAGCGTCTACCTGGAGAACTTCGGCAACTACGACCTCGTATTCGGGTCGTTAGGCGCGGTCGTGGCCTTCCTGTTCTGGGTGTACCTCAGCGCGAACATCCTGCTGCTGGGCGCGGAGGTCGCCGCCGAGATGCCGTACGCGGCAGCCGGCGCCTATGACCAGCGCGGACCCTCTACGGGGCCGAGCCGGACGCTGCTGCAGAAGGTTGGCCATGAGCTGCGCAAGCTGGTACTGCAGCCCAAGCCAGAGGCTGAGCCGCCTGCGAGGGAAGAGCCCTAAGCCATCATTGCGGTGTTCTGCAGGGACAGGCTGGCCACGACGGCCAGCGGCAGAGTGCCGCCAAGCATTTCCACGAATTTGCCGAGCGTGACGTGCGACAGGGTGGGGTGGCGGAAGCCGGCGTTGGGGTTGACGGAGTACGAGTTGCGCCTGCCGTTGCGTGTGACGGAGAGGAACTCGCCATCCGCGAGGTCTCTAACCACCTGGGCGATGCGCCGTTCGGTGAGGCTCAACGCCTCGGACATCTCCCGCATCGTCGAGTGAGGGTTGGCCGCGATATAGAACAGGACGATGCCGTGTGTTGCCATGAGGTTCCAGTCTTTCTTGGCCTTCATCGCAGCACCTTGTCCATCGCCCAAACCGCCTCCCGGGGAGTTTGCCGCCATTCTTTCCGGAAATACTGTTCCGCGTCAAATGCTGGCGAAGCCCGCGGAGTAGGAGATTGCAAGATTCCTTTAATTCTTTTGCGCTGGACAGGTGCGGTCTCGGGCATTACATTATGTACGTATAAGGCCGAATCCCTTCGGGGAACGGGGGACCCAACAAACGGGGTGCAGTCCAGCAATGGACGGGGCAGCTCTCTTTCAGCCCTAACCCGACAGCTAACCTCGTAGGCCACTGAAAGAGGATGGGTTTCGGCGCAGCCGGAGGCCTCCTCCGGCTGCTTTCTTTTCTCCTTGCTTTGGCAGCCGGAGTCAGTCTCACAGACTGAGCCGAAACCCTCCTCCCAGTGATTCAGGCAGGCAGTAATCATCCGATAAACGGATCGGATGGTTTCCGTGACTCGCGCAGCGTGCGCGATGTTTCTAGGACCCTGCACGGATGCACTGCAGCCAGGAGGACCCCATGCTATCTCTGCCGGTCCGGATCCCTCCGGAAACCACGCGACATCGGTTAATCATGGCGAGCAATCGCGGCCCCCTCGAGCACGTGATTGACGAGAAGGGGCACATCCGCCGTAAAGCCGCGGCGGGCGGGGTGGCGGTCGCGCTGGCCAGCGTTGCCCGCCACGAGCCCGTAACCTGGATCGCCAGCGCGGCGTCCGAGGCCGACAAAGCCGTCGCTATCCTGGGAAGGCACGTGAGAATCGGCCGGGAGAGCAGCCTCAAGCTGATCAACCTCCCCGATTGCGCCTACCACGCCTACTACGAGTCTTTCTGCAACCCGATCCTCTGGTTCGTGCAGCACTCGCTGGCGGACCTGCTTTCCGGCCGCGACCTGGCCGAGGAGTCCTTCAGTTCGTGGCACGGCGGCTACCTGCCGGTCAACCAGGCGTTCGCGGACGCGATTATCGAGGAGATCCCGGGCGATGGCGCGGACGTCAGGGTGATGCTGCACGACTACCACCTTTACCTGACGCCGCGGATGATCCGCGCGGCCCGGCCGATGGCCGCCCTACAGCACTTCCTGCACATTCCCTGGCCGGGTCCCGCCGCCTGGCGTCACCTCCCTGAGCCGATCGTGCGGCGGATCTGCGCCGGCCTGCTGGCCAACGACAGCGTCGTGTTCCAGACCGAGTCGAGCGTTGAAGCCTTCCTGGCGACCTGCCACGCCTATCTTGGCGACCGCGCGCTGGTGCTGACCCGCCAGGGCTCCGTCGACTACCTGGGTCAGACGACCTTTGTCTGGTCGAACCCAATCTCCGTCGACGCGGAGGAGCTGACGGAGTTGCGCGGCTCTGAGACTCTGAAGACGTACCGCGAGGCGCTGATCGCGCCTGAAGGCGTGCAGACGATTGTCCGGGTTGACCGGCTAGACCCGTCGAAGAACGTCGCGGACGGCTTCGAAGCGTACGACCTGCTGCTCAGGCGCCATCCCGAGCTGCACGGCAAGGTGCGTTTCCTGTCCTTCCTGGTCCCGTCACGCGAGGGCATCTGCGAGTACCGCGATTACTCGTGCCGGGCGCTGGGGCTGGCGGAGTCGATCAACCGGCGCTACGGGACGGAGGAGTGGCAGCCCGTAGCCGTCTTCCACGAGAACAACCGGCTGCAGGCGCTCGCGGCGCTAACGCTGTACGACGTCCTGCTGGTCAATTCGATTGCCGACGGCCTGAACCTGATTTCCAAGGAAGGGCCGCTGCTCAACGAGCGCGACGGCGTCCTCGCGCTGTCCAACACGGTAGGCTCGTTCGAGGAGCTGCAACGGGGGGCGCTGCGCGTGAACCCCTTCGACATCGTCGATACGGCGACCGCGCTCCACGAGGCGCTGACGATGTGCCCTGAGGAGCGTCGCACGCGCGCGAAGGCGCTCCGCGAAGCGATCCTGGGTCACCAGACACCGGACTGGCTGCGCCTGCAGCTCAGGGACCTCTCGATCTCCGAACACATGAAGCGTATCGAGGCCGGCGTCCCGGCGTGACGCGGCTGCTCTGCGTCTCTCCACGGTGTGACGCGGTTTGGCGGGTGAATAGCGGCGCAAGATCGCCGTTGCCAGATCATTTCGCTTGCGCTAGATTGACGGCGGTGGGCTAGCCGGACCTCTCGTGATTCCCAAACTGCTGCTGCGCGCTGCATTGCTCGCTCCCCTTGGCCTCGCCTGCGTGGCGGTTGACCCCAACGTGGCACCTGGTACTCCGGGTGCGTCTCCCGGCTCGACGACGGTCAGCCAGGACGCCGGCTTCTCCAGCACGCGCACGCCGTTGATCACGGCCCCTTCCGGCACCGGCGTGCTCGCGGTCAACCCGGGTCCCACGGTGATTTCGCAGGACTGCCTGAACACGATCGGCGCGCCTCAACCACGCGCGACGTTGACGCCGACGCCCGGGATCTCGCCGACGCCGCGGCCGTCGCCAACCGGCACGCCGCCGCCGACAGCGACTTCCGGGCCGCCACCGGCCGCGACCACCACGCCCTTCCCGCGCGAGGCTTACGTCCCGATCGCGCTGAAGCAAGACGACGACTTCAAGGACGAGCTGATGGACATCCTCGCCGATGACGCCGATTCTTACGCCTTCCTGATCAAAGACCTGGAAAGCGGCCGCGGCGCGGCGCACAACACCGATCGCGTCTTCTACGCGGCGAGCGTCTTCAAGCTGTTCGTGATGTATGAGGTGTTCATCCAGCAGTCGCAGAACCGCGTCGCCTGGGACGGCGAGCTTGTCGTCACGCCCTACTACGACTCGTTCGCGCTGGCCCCTCGGCGCACGGAGCTGTGCCAGGTGCTGAGCGTGGCAGAGGCGATGCACCTGATGCTCGCGATCTCTGACAACGCGGCTGCAGTCCTGCTGCAGGATCTTGTGGGGTCGAGCGCGGTCAACTCGTCGCTGGAGACGCTGGGGATCAAGACCAGCGGCCTGTTCGAAGACGGGCTGCCGCTGACCGCCGCCGACGTGGCGCTGCTGCTGGAGGCGATCGCGCGCGGCGCCACGGTCAGCCGCGACGCCTCGACGGACATGCTGCAGCTGATGTCGCGCGAGGAGCTGGACAACGGGCTGGAGGCCGGCATCCCCGCGGGCGAGAACGTGGTGGTGGCGCACAAGACGGGCAACTGGAGCGACGCCAC
>DATDOP010000343.1:0-8547 GCA_035293185.1 Dehalococcoidia bacterium
TGTAGTTCTCGTGAGGGTTGTTTACAGGCGCGAGGCGGGAGGCCTGTTGCCGATCGCGGTATGCGGCCGGGTGTGATTATAGCGATGCAGGAAGACTGGCAGGGCGTCGAGGCGCTGCTGGTTGGTCGTGTAGGGACGAAGGTAGGCCCACTCGGCCTGCAGCGTCCTGATGAAGCGTTCCGCTTTGCCATTGGTCTGGGGGCGTCTTGGACGGGTATTTCGCAGGCCGACGCCCAGGTCTGATGCTGCAGTCCTGAAGACCTGCGAGCGGTAGCAGCCGCCGTTGTCGGAGAGCACGCGTTCGACGTTGACGCCGACGGCGGCGAAGGCCAGGACGGAGCGCATCAGGAAGGCCGCTGACGTCGGGCCCTTCTCATCCGGCAGCGCCTCGACGTAGGCGTAGCGGGAGTGGTCGTCCACGGCGACGTGCAGATAGTCGTAGCCGCGACGGCGGCGGCCAGGGCGGCTCATACCGGCGCCCGTCTCGGCCCACCCGGCGTCGAAGAAGCGCTTGCCGCCACCGTCGGGGATCTTGCCCAGCTTCTTGACGTCGAAGTGCACCAGCTCGCCCGGGCGCTCGCGTTCATAGCGCTGGACCGCCCGCGTCGTGCGGTCGAGGCGGGCGAGGACGCTAAGGCCGGCGCGCCGCAGGACGCCGTAGACCGTCGAGGCGGCAAGTCCCAGTTCCCAGGCGATGCCATGCGGGCCGCAGCCCAGCTCACGCCTGAGCCGGACTATCGCCGCGACGACGTGCTCGGGAAGGGCGTGCCGGCAGTGTGCCGGCCTGCTGGTACGGTCCTGGAGGCCGCCGATACCTCCCTCCCGATAGCGCTTCGCCCACTTCGCGACGGTGCTGCGAGAGACGCCCGCAGCAGCTGCCGCGGCCGCCTGCGTGTAGCCCTGCTCCAGGCGCTGGACGATGAGGTGTCGGCTGTAAACGGTGAGCTTCGCGTTACGATGGGTCACGGGGGAGAGCCTCCTGCTACTGGTTTGACTGACACCAATCAGCCAGCAGGCTTTGCTCTCCTCCTGTCAACAACCTCCGTGGGAACTACAACTAGCTACCGCGTCCAGTTAAACAGGTCCACCAGCTCGTTCGTCTCGTTAATCACGTCGTCACGCTGCTTCACCAGGGCGTTGCGCTGGTTGAGCGCCTCGTTGTGCTCGTCCACCGCGGCGTTGTGCCTGCCCTGCAGCGCGTTTCGCTGCTGCAGCAGCACCACCAGCTGCGCCTGCTTGTCCTGCGGTGACTGAGCCGATTCGTTGACCTTCTTGACCTGGTCGTCCACCGAGTCGATCTGGCCGACCAACCCCTCGATTTCTGAGCTCAGGTCGCGCAGCTCTCGCCCCAGGCTATCGATCTGACGCTGCAGCGATGCAATCTGCCCCCGATTGCCATCGATCTTGTCCGAGAGCGGTTGACGCTGGCCGGCCAGCCGGCCGTACTCATCGTTGTGGAAGCTGGCCTGCCGGGCATTGATCCCGTTCTGGCCCTCGTTCCAGACTCGCTTGATTTCGGTCTCGAGCACGTCGCAGCTCTTCTGCGCGCCGATCTTCGCCATGCTCTTCTGCAGTTCCTTCGCCCCGGCCTCGTAAATGTCGACGTGCGTCTGCTCGTGGGTCGCGACGCCGCCGGCGTAGCTGTCCCAGTTCGATTTCACCTCGGCAGACAGCTGCTCTTCCTGGACGTGGCGCGGCAGCGTCACCACCATGTCAGCCCTGATCGTCATCGAGTTGATCGAGCAGTCGCCCTCCTCGGGCCCGCCCTGCCATTCGTAACCCCAGACCACGGACGTGAGGCCGCTGCCCCGCTTACCCTCCCCGTCCGTCGGGCCGTTGCGCTCGATGTGGTTGAAGATCGCCTCCGTGCTCAGGCCCTCGACGTCGTAGTAAGTGGTCTCCAGCGTCGTCTTCAGCTCCACCAGGTCGGAGCCGTCGAGCCGCGAGTCGGTCCGCGAGTCGCCCTGGGTCGTCGTTGCGCCTTTGTCGCCGCCACCACAAGCCGGCGCGGCGAGCAGGGCTGCCAGCGCAAGGACAAAGACGAGACGACGTGCCAGTCTCAAGGGGGACACAACACTATGTTAAGCGTCGGCGAGAGGGATTGCGACCGTCTGGTCCAGCGTCAGCGCCACGCGCCACTCGCGCCGGCTCGCCACGCCCATGACCTGGTAGGGATGCGCTGAAACGTCCGCCTCGATGATGCACTCCTCCGCACCCGCAACCTTGAGGTAGAGTCGGTGGTTGTTACCCGTCGCCAGCTCGTCGATTAGCTCGACGTCCAGCGTCGTGTCCAGCTGGTTGGTGTGCGGCCGGTCGCGGCGCAACAGGATCACGTGCTCCGGACGCACGCACAGCGCCGCGCGCGCACCCGGCGCTAGATCACCCTCGGCGCGCGCCTTCGCCCTGAACCACGGTGTCTCGATCTCCGTAAAGGCCTCCGTCTTGGAGACGACCCGGCCCTCGAAAAGGTTCCGCGCGTCCAGCAGCTGCGCCACGCGCACCGTCGCCGGCGTGCGAAACACCTCGTCGCGCGGGCCGCACTGCAGCACCGCCCCGTCGTCATAAACGGCGATGCGGTCCGCCAGCGCGAACGCCTCCTGCAGGTCGTGCGTCACGAACAGCGCCAGCAACCCCAGTTGGCGCCGCAGCCGCGACACCTCCCGGCGCAGCGCGTTGCGGATCGGCGCGTCCAGCGCGCTGAACGGCTCGTCCAGCAGCAGCACCCGCGGCCGCGCCGCCAGCGCGCGCGCCAGCGCCACGCGCTGCTGCTGCCCGCCGGACGTCTCGCGCGGCAGCCGCGTTTCCAGCCCTTCGAGGCTCATCAGCTCAACGAGTTCACGCACCCGCTCCCGTTGCCGCTCCTTGGGCCATCCGTGCAGCCCGAAAGCGATGTTCTCCGCAACCGTCAGGTGCGGAAACAGCGCCAGGTCCTGCACCACGTAGCCGACGCTCCGCGCCTGCGGCACGACATCGATGCGCGCCGCCGAATCGAACACGACTCCCGAAGGCAGCTCGATACGCCCGGCGTCAGGGCGCAGCAGCCCCGCAATCGCGCGCAAGGTCAGCGATTTGCCGGAGCCGGACGGTCCCAGCAGCACGATCAGCCCCTCGTCCGCATCGAAGCTCGGGCGCAGGTGGAACCCGCTCAGCTGCTTCTCGAAATCGACTGAGAGCATCGTTAGAGGCTGGGTCGCGCTGCCTGGCGCGCGACCAGCCGCAGCAGCACCAGCAGCACCGCCGCGGCCAGCACGAGGATCACCGACAGCGCGATCGCCACGTCCACGGAGGAACCGGAGTCGAACACGCCGATGATCGCCAGCGGCATTGTCTGAGTGCGCTCCGGGAAGTTACCGGCGAAGACCAGCGTCGCGCCCAGCTCGCTCAGCGCCCGCGCCCAGCACAGGATCGCCCCCGCCAGCACCGATGGCCACGCCAGCGGCAGCACGATGCGCCAGAACACGCGCAGCGGTCCGGCTCCCAGCGTCGCCGCGACGCCCTCGTACTGCGGGCTGACGCTCTCGAAGCCCGCCTTCACGGTGCGGATGTAGTACGGCGCCGAGACGAAGACCTGCGCCAGCACCACCGCGGTCGTCGTGAACGCCAGCTCGATGCCCAGCGCGTCCAGCTCACCGCCGAGCACGCCCCGCCGCCCGAAGGCGACCAGCAACGCCACGCCCGCGACCGTCGGCGGCAACACCAACGGCAGGTCTACGAGCACGTCGATCACGACCTTGCCGGGGAAGTCGCGCCGCGCCAGCAGGTACGCCAGCGGCGTCCCGAACAGCACCGCGATCGCCAGCGCGATCGTGCTGGTGATGGCGCTGAGGCGCATTGCGTCCAGCACCAGCTCGGACGTGACGTTGCCGGCCAGCTCGCCGCTGTCGACCGCGCGCCAGCCCAGCGCCACCAGCGGCAGCGCCACGAACGCCACGAACACCAGCGCCAGCGGCGCAAACGCCCGCGTCGTATCGATGCCGATTGCCGCCCTCGCTGGTATTGCCATCCCTACTCCGCGCTCAGAAAGCCGTATTTCATCAGGATCGCCTGCCCTTCCCTTGAAATCAGGAAGTCGATGAACGCGCGCGCCGTCACGTCGTTCGAGCGGTCTCTCACCAGCGCCACGGGATACTCGGCGATCACGTTGAAGGCGTCCGGTATCTCGATCCGCCGCAGCTTCGGCGCCACCGCGGGCGTCACGTCCGTCCCGTAGACGATGCCCGCATCCGCTTCACCCAGCTCGACCTTCGCGACGACCTGCTTCACGTTGCTCTCCAGCGACACTACGTTACCCAGCACCGCGTCCGCGAAGCCCGCGCCATACGCCGGGTCCTCCTCCATCGCCGCCAACGCCTGCCGCGTATACGCGCCAACCGGCACAGCTGCATTCGCGATCACCAGCTTGAGGCCGTCACGTTGGAGGTCCACGGGCGCGTTGATCCGGGTGCGATTGGCAGACGCTGTGATGATCACCAGCGAGTTGCGCGCGAAGGTGCTGCTCGGCCCGTCTGCGACGCCATTCGCCCTCGCGAGGTCCATCTGCTCCACGCTGGCGCTCGCGAAAACGTCCGCGCGGGCGCCCTGCTCCAGCTGTGTGCGCAGCGTCGGCGTACCGCCGAAGTTGAAGTCGATGTCCGTCCCCGGGTACTCCTCCGTGAACGCCTCGGCGATCTCGTTGAACGCCTCGGTTAGCGACGCCGCGGCGAACACTGTGATCTTGCCGCGCGGCGTTTGATCAACCACGTCGGACGGCGACTCGCCACCGCCACCACAGGCGGCCGCTGTGCAAACCACCCATACCCAGGCCACAGCCAGGAGAAGCCGGCTGGGCACTAGCTTCCGTCCTTTCTAGCCCGTTCCCTCAAGCTGCGCTGACATCCCCTCAGCCACTCGGCCGTCAGCCGCGCCGCCGTCGCCTTCGACTGCAGCGCGATCGCGTCGAAGCTCCCGTCCTCCACTTCTCGCAGCGCGTCCTCCAGACCGGCTTCGTAGTCCTGACACGCCTCGATCTGCCCCGCGACAAGCTCCAGCGCCGTCCTCGAGTCCTCCTGCATCGCGAAGTAGAGCTTGACCATGAAGTCGTTGCGCACCTCGCGCATGCGGGCCACCGGCTGTCGCAGCCAGCGCAGAAACGTCGACTCGCCCTCGGCAGTCGCGGCGTAGACGGCTCGCGGCGGGTAGCTGCTGTTGTCCCACTCCCCGTCAATCAGCTCCAGCCCGGACAGCGACTTGAGGATCGCGTAGACCATTGCCGGCTCCACGGGACAGACGCGCGCCAGTCCCTTGCCGCCGCTCAGCTGCTTCTGCAGCTCGTAGCCGTAGGCCGGGCGCTCGCGCAGCAGGCCCAGGACGGCGTACTCGGCGGGCGTGAGGTAGGTTTTGGTACGCGGCATAGCCAGGGCATGATTGCTCAATCATTGAGTATCGTCAAGCAAGGCCCTGAATGCTGTCATAATTCTCCCGTGCCGAACACGCTCTCCCGCCGCGACTTCCTCCAACGCGCCGCCGTCGCGGGCGCCTTCGCGGCCGGCCTCGGCGGCATCGAAGCGGCGCGCAAGGGCTGGAACCTCTACGAGCAGCACCAGGCCTGGGCCGAAGCCTCACGCCCCAACGCCGAGTTCTTCGATCGCCACGCCGCAGACCTCTCGCGCCTGACGCTGGGCGGCTCCTTCGCGCCCGAGCAATGGCCCCTGGACGACGCCGGCCAGCGCGGCGCCCTCGACGCCCTCGATCTCGCGGTGCGCGAGCTCGGCATCAAGCAGCTGCGTCTCGGCCTGCGCTGGAACCGCGTTGACGCCGGCAAGGACATCGACGTGTCGCCCTACCGCCCCGTGCTCGATTACTGCCTGCGCAGCGGCGTCGATCTCTGCCTCAACGTCGGGCCGATCCGCGTCTTCCGCTGGCCCGAGGAGCACTTGCCCGCCGGCCTCGAACTGCCGCCCCCTGACTCCACCATCGACGTCGCCTCGCCGCTCGCGGACGCCGCTCTCGACTACCTCCAACGCCTGCTGACGACACTGCAACCCGAATACAGCGCCGACCTCGACCGAATACACTCCGTCCAGATCGAAAACGAGCCCTACTTCCCGCTGGGCCCGCATCGCTGGCGCATGACTGAGGACTATTTAGCCGTGGCCGCTGGGAGCGTGACCAGGGTCATGCCGCGGGCCCAACTCATGATCACTTCCGCTGGAAGACTCAACCTCGACGACATACGCCGTCTTTTCGAACGGCTGCAGCTCGAGGAGCCCCCGATCGCCGGACGCCTGGTCAGCGGCTTCGACTTCCACTACGTGACGCCCCTGCGCGACTCCGTCCCGGTAGCCCGCTACTTCGACCAGATCTCCTACGCTTCGCCGTTCGCCGAGACGCTGACCCGCAACGTCTGGGACTCCCGCGACGCCGGCTTCAAGATCGAGGTGTCGGAAGCGCAGGCGGAGCCCTACGGCCGGTTCACGTCCCCCGGCAACTCGGCCCGCGACTTCCGTTTCCTGCTGCTGCGTTGCCTGGACAAGGTGCTCGACCCGCTGGCGCCGGCGCTGATCCGCGTCTGGGGCCTCGAGCGCCTGACTCAGCGTATGCAGGCCGGCGACCTCACGCCTGACCACCGCGACATCATCCAGATCGTCCAGACCGTGAATCAGACAGCCCCGCAGAGGGTGAGCACGTGAACCGCGAGCCCGTCGCCGCCGTCATCCTCGCCGGTGGTCTAAGCACCCGGCTCGGCCGCGACAAGGCGTCCGAGCTGCTGCTGGGTCGCAGCCTTCTGCAGCGCGTCATCGACCGCCTCGAGGGCCTCGTCAGCGAATACGTGGTCGTCACCGCCGCCGGCCAGACGCTGCCGCCCATCGCAGCCACAGCACCGCTGCGCCCGGTCGAGGACGCCTACCCGGGCGTGGGACCCCTGGGTGGCATCTACACCGGCCTGTCGATGATGAACACTCGTCGCGCCGTCACGGTCGCCTGCGACATGCCTTTGCTACAACCCGCCCTGCTCGCCGAGTTGCTGCGGCTGGCCCCCGGCCACGACGCCGTAGTGCCCCACAACGGCCTGCCGGAGCCGCTCTGCGCCGTCTACGCCCAGAGTTGCCTCCCAGCGATCGAGCAGCGCATCAACGCCGCCGCCTACAAGGTCACCGGCTTCTTCGACTCCATCGACGTGCTCTACCTGCAGCCTGAAGACTGGCGTCGCTTCGACCCCGACGGCCTCTCCTTCCTCAACGTCAACCGCGAGGAAGACCTGCGTCGCGCCGAAGCGCTGCTCGCAACCAACACCGCGAAGTCCCCTCTCCCTCGGGAGGGAGAGGGTTAGGGAGAGGGTGCGGCCGTCCGTTGGAGAGGATGGGCTGGGCGCCCGGGCCACCCGCGCTACGTGCGGCCCTTTAGCGGGGGCATGGGGGTGTCCCCCTTCTTTCAATCTCGATACTTGATCGGCCGCTTGCGGTTGCGCTGGTCCGTCTTGTCGTCCACGGTGCGGCGCTCACTCAGCCACATCAGCGCAGCAATCACGAAGCCGATGTCGAGGCCGAGGAACAGCAGGACGGCGACCGTCGCAGTCACGGAATCGTGCACGCTAGGCCTCCTTGCCCTTCGAGTCCGTACGGCATGGCGCAAAGCTCAGGCGCATGAGACCCTCTGCGCTTTTGCGCCATGTCCTGTGCACTCACTACGCTTTCGAACGCTGAATTCCGGCCGGTATATCAGCCACCTCGTGTCCTCGATTGACACCCGCCCGCCCGCGACGAATGATCGATGCGCCCCCGCTGCTTCCCAACCGCTAGCCACAGTCAGGAGAACCGCCTCGTGGAAATCGGCGTCACCTTCCCTCAGACCGAGATCGGCACCGACCCCGGCGTCCTGCGCGACTACGCCCAGACCGCCGAGGGCCTCGGCCTCAACCACATCCTCGCCTACGACCACGTGCTCGGCGCCGACGCCACCACCCGCCCGGACTGGGGCCGCCGCTACACCTCCGATGCCCAGTTCCACGAGCCGCTGGTCATGTTCGGTTTCATGGCCGCGCTGACCACTAAGATCGAGTTCGTCACCGGCATCCTCATCCTGCCCCAGCGCCAGACCGCGCTCGTCGCCAAGCAGGCCGCGGAGGTCGACGTGCTCAGCGGCGGGCGGCTGCGGCTCGGCATCGGCCTCGGCTGGAATGATGTGGAATACGAGTCGCTGAACGAGGACTTTCACAACCGCGGCCGCCGCATCGAGGAGCAGGTGCTCCTGCTGCGCCGTCTCTGGACGGAAGAGATCGTCGATTTCGAGGGCAAGTGGCACCGCATCGACCGCGCCGGCATCAACCCGCTGCCCGTCCAGCGCCCGATCCCGCTGTTCATGGGCGGCCTCAGCGACGTCGTCCTCGAGCGCGCCGCCCGTATTGCCGACGGCTGGTTCCCCATCGTCCGCGACGCTGAGTCCGTCGCCGCGCTGCCGGACCGCATCAAGCGCCTGCGCGAGCGCGTCGCCGGCTTCGGCCGCGACCCCAAGAGCTTCGAGATTCGCGTCCAGGCCGGCTTCACCACCACGTCTCCCGAGCAGTGGGCT
>DATDOP010000344.1:0-3501 GCA_035293185.1 Dehalococcoidia bacterium
CCGTGATCGTCTCGGGGCGCGTCGTGGCGATCGTGATGAACTCGCCCGTCTCTGCCCCGGCGGCGTCGATCAGCGGGTAACGGACGTGCCAGAGGAAGCCGGGCCCCTCCTCGTGGTTGACCTCGAGGTCGCTCAGCGCGCTCTGGTCGCCGGGGCACCAGTTGATCAGACGGTTGCCGCGGTAGATCAGGCCCTTGTCGTAGAGGTCGACAAAGATCGTGCGCACGGCCAGCGCCGGGCCGGGGTCCATGGTGAACTTCTCGCGCGACCAGTCGGCGCTGATGCCCAGGCGCTTGTGCTGGGCGAAGATGCGCTGCCGGTTGCGGTTGACGAACTCCCACGTGCGCCCGAGGAACGCCTCGCGTCCAATGTCGCGCCGGTTGAGCCCCTCGGCCGCCAGCTGACGCTCGATCAGCGTGTGCACGGCGATCGCGGCGTGGTCGACGCCCGGCAGCCACAGCGTCTGACGGCCCTGCATACGCCGCCAGCGCACGAGGATGTCTTCCACCGTGTCCATCATCGCGTGGCCCAGGTGCAGCTCACCCGTCAGGTTCGGCGGCGGCATGATGATCGTGTACGGCTCGCGCCCCGGGTCCGGCTGCGGCGTAAACGCCCCCGACTCCTCCCATCGGCGATACGTCTCGCTCTCTACGGAGGCGGGGTTATAGGCCTTGGGCATCTCTTCTCGCGTAGTCATCTGAATCCAAGTATATGAGGTGACGGAAGCTGGCTCACCTAGAACAAGCCTTCGGCCAGGGTAATTCGCTCGCGGACGCCCTAAAGTAACGCCATGCGACGCGGCCGGCCCCGGCACGACGACATCCTCACGCCCCGCGAATGGCAGGTCCTGCGCCTGATCAGCGACGGACTGACCAACGAGCAGATCGCGCAGCGGCTGGGCATCTCCCTCTCTGCCGCTAAATACCACGTCAGCGAGATTCTCTCCAAGCTCGACGCGTCCAGCCGCCACGACGCCGTCCAGCGGGCCGAACAACACAGACAAGGCGGCCTCGCCATCGCCCCGCTCGCCTGGCTGGCCCGCGGCCACGCCCCGAAGCCTCTGCTGCTCCTCACCACCGCAGTCACCGTCGCCGTGCTCGGCCTCACGCTCTTCCTGGCCGCACGCTGGTCTGGCAGCGGCGACGGCGATCACGCGTCTCTGCCGTTCGATGCGCAGCTCGGCCCCGACCTCGCCCCCGAGGGTCTCGCGGACTACGAGCGCGCCCGCCTCACGACGCCTTACAAGCACACCGTGTTGCTCGCGAAGGCAGAGCCTCAGAACGTCGGCGAAGCAGCACCGATTATCGCTACGCTGCCCCGCGTCGCCTCCCTCGACGAGCTCCAGGCCGTCCTGACCAATGAGATCAACTTGATCGTCATCGACAGCAACGCCGCGGACGAAGTGGACGGCACCGACTTCCTGGCCCGGCAAGTTCTCGCTGGACGCGCCGTTATCGAATTAGGCTTCTGCCTGGAGCAGGTTCAGTTCCTCGGCCCGGAATATCCCACGCGACAGGATGGCGGCGTCGTCACGGAAATATCGCCCACGGGAGAGATACGCCAGATCACAGTCGGCCCAACAAACACAGCCCTCCAAACCGTCTGCGGCCTCCCACTAGGCAAATCGCCCGAGTTCTTCAACTATCGTCGCATTGCCATGCCGGACGAGATTCAGGCCGCCCGCGCACGAGGCGAAAATAGTGTGGGGGCAAAAGGCGGAGGCCGCTACGAGTTCTTTGAATCCGTGCTCTCAGAACTGGACGGGGGCGCTATCGCGGTCACGCCTCACTGACGCTACTCGCCGAGTCCGTACGCCCGGTTCAGCTCCCGGTGCCGCACGGGGTCAAGCTCCCGCCCCGCGATCGCCGGATCGTCCAGCGAGTATCTGTACGCCCGGAATACCCAGCTCAGCGGCTGCTCCCGCCGCGCCGTCACGAACGGGCTGATCCACTCCCAGACCACCTCACCCTTGCGCGTCACCTCGAACAGACGCCCGGACGTCCCCTCCGTGACCAGCACGTGCCCGTCCGCCAGACGCTCCGCCCCGGAGATGTGCCCCGAGAAGAACTGCGATTCCGGTGAGCCCGTGTAGCGCCAGACCACCTCGTTGTTCTTCGGGTTAACCTCGACGATCGCCGAATGGGACATGCCCGTCCGGTGCATCCCGTTATCGAAGACCTGCACGTTGCCGTTGGCCAGCGCCGTAACGTGGTGCTGGTGGGTAACGTCCGGCGCGCCGTACTTCCAGGCCAGCGCCCCGCTCTTCAAATCAATGATTCCCAACCGGCTGTTGTGGCGGCAGGAAAACACCAGGTCGCCGTCCGGCGTCACGTCCAGGCTGTTCGTGTGCGTCCAGGAGTCGCGACGTTCCAGCGGGCAGATCGGGTCGCGACGCGGGTCCAGCAGCTCCCAGAGGTGCAGCCGACGCAGCTCCTTGCCCTGCGCGTCAATCTCAATAAAGTCATCGGAGATCATGCGCGGCGGCCGCGGTCCCGTACGCAACCCGCCACGGACCTCGCGGGCCACGTCCTCGGGCAGCTGGACGATCTCGGTCAGCCAGGTGTTGCCGTTCGGCAGGCGGACGAAGTCATGGTGAATCGCCGGGTTCTCATACTTCGAGACCACCTCGCCATCCCAGCTCGACTCGATCAGGTGCGATGCGACGCCGCCTGTCATGCGCACCTGCTCCTCGAATGTCGGCGCCTGTCCCAGCGCCAGCACCGGCACCGGCAGCGACTCATCGCCGGCAAGCGTTAGCAGATTGCCGTTGGGTAAGAGACGGCTGTAGATCAAACGGAACCCCTCGAAGCGCCAGCGGTGGACGACCTGCCCCGACATATCGATCAGGTAGGTGTCGCTGCCCGTCATCGGCGACACCAGCGTGTAGCCCTTGGACGCGGTCGCCCCGTGATGCGTCAACCCTGTCTTCCGAAACGCCGACCAGCCCATAAGTCACCTCACCCCACCAGCGCCCGGCGCAGCAGCATGATCGTCTGCGTCACCGCACGCCGTTTGATCGCCGTGCGCGATTGCGCGAACTGGAACGCCAGCGCCTGCGAGGGCACGTTCCCGCCGCCGTCGATTGCGATGTACACCTGGCCCACCGGCACCCCGTCTTGCGGCTCTGGCCCCGCTACGCCTGTGATCCCGACGCCGATGTCTGCCTGCAGCCGTTCCCGCACCGCCGCCGCCATCGCCGCCGCCGTCTCCGCGCTCACCACGCCGTGCTCGCCGATGATCGCCGGGTCGACGCCCATCATCTCCTTGACCTCCGTCATGTAGGAGACGATGCCGCCCTTAAAATAGCGGCTGCTGCCCGGCACGTTCGTAATCGTGTCCGCCAGCAGCCCGCCCGTGCATGACTCCATCGCCGCCAGCGTCAGGCCGCGCTCGACCAGAAGCTGACCCACCACGCTCTCGAACGTGTCGTCGTCAACGCCCCAGACGTGCGGCGCCAGGATGCGGCGGATCTGCGCTTCAACCGGCCCGATCAGCGCTCGC
>DATDOP010000345.1:0-11584 GCA_035293185.1 Dehalococcoidia bacterium
ACGCTGATCGCCTTCGAGCTGACGCGCCGCTACTCGAAGGAGCAGATCCTCGAGTGGTACCTGAGCAACAACTACTACGGCAACGGCGTGTACGGGATCGAGTCGGCGTCGTACCGCTACCTGAGCAAGCCGCCGTCGGAGCTGACGCTGGCGGAGGCGGCGTTCCTGGCCGGGCTGCCGCGCTCGCCGGGCTATTACGACCCGATCGGCAACTACGAGGCGGCCGTGGCGCGACAGAGCGAAGTGCTGGGCCTGATGGTGCGCCATCACTTCATCTCGCAGGCTGAGATGGACGACGCGCTGGCTCAGCCCGTCGCGCTGAAGGAGGGCCGCGCGCCGAACTCGCGCGAGGTCGCCGACGACCTGCTGGCGCCGCACTTCGCGGAGTACGTGCGGGAGCAGCTGCCGGTGCTGCTGGGGCAGGAGAAGGTGCAGGGCCACCTCACGGTGACGACGACGCTGGACCTGGACCTGCAGGCGATGGCGGTGAAGGCGGTCAAGGAACAGATCGCGAAGCTGGAGGCGCAGGGGGTGACCAACGGCGCGCTGGTGGCGATCAACCCGGCGACGGGCGAGGTGCGGGCGATGGTCGGCAGCTACGACTTCACGCGCGACGACATCAGCGGGCAGGTCAACAACGCTTTGGCGCTGAACCAGCCGGGTTCGACGATGAAGCCGGTGACCTACCTGACGGCGTTTCTCAAAGGCTGGTCGCCGACCACGAAGATTGTCGACGAGCCGATTACGATCGGCACCGGCGACGGCGCGTTCAAGCTGGGCAACGCGGACGGCAAATACCGCGGCGAGGTGACGGTGCGCACGGCGCTGGGCAGCTCGCTGAACGTGCCGGCCGTGAAGACGCTGCAGTTTGTAGGCCTGGAAAACGTGTACAACATGGCGCGGCGCCTGGGCGTGAGCACGCTGCGAGAGCTGAGCAACTACGGGCCGTCGTTCACGCTGGGCGGCGCCGACGTCTCGCTGTTCGACATGACGTTCGTCTACTCCGTGCTGGCGAACAACGGCGAGCAGGTTGGGATGCCCAGCGTCCTGGGCCTGCCGGAGGGCTCGCGGCCGCTGGACCCGATCTCGGTGCTGAAGATCGAGGACGGCGAAGGTCACGTGCTGTGGCAGGCGGAGCACCGGCGGCTGCGCATCGTGCAGGCGGATCAGACGTTCCTGATCACTGACATCCTGTCGGACGACTCGGCGCGCGCTTCGATGTTCGGGCTGAACAGCCCGTTGAACCTGCCACGTCCGGCGGCGGTGAAGTCGGGATCTTCGGACGAGACGCGGGATGCGTGGACGATCGGCTACACTCCGCAGTTGGTGGCCGGCGTCTGGGTGGGCAACGCGAACAATGCGCCGATCCCGAACGGCACGTCGACGTACACGGCGGCGCCGATCTGGCGGGCGTTCATGCTGGCGGCGCTGCAGGGGCAGCCGGCGCTGGCGTTCCAGAAGCCGAGCCAGGAGCAGCCGAAGGCAACCGCGACGTCGAAGAACCAGACGCCGGTGCAAGGCGCCGGATTGAAGGCGACGCCCACGCCGAAATCGTCTGGCATCCCGCCGGGACAACTGAAGAAGACGCCGGAGCCCACGGAAACGCCAGGTCCGACGCGGACGCTGCGACCCGCGGACCCGACATCGACGAACACGCCCCGCCCGACGAACACGCCGCGGCCGACGAACACGCCGCAGCCTGCGGCGACGCCTGACGACGACTAGGTCACGCTTATCCTGAGCTTGCCCGAAGGACGTGCGCGGGCGAACGCGCAAACGCAGCAAGTCTTTGGTCAGGCCCGCACTTGCGGCATAACGGCAAGAGGTCTCCTCCAGCTCGTGGAGCTTGCAGGAACCAAGAAGGACGCTCAAGATGCGCATGCAATGGCTGAAGCGAAGCCGCCGCCCAGCGAGGTCGTTCCGCTCCTCTTGGCCGCGCTACTGTGCGACGCTGCAATTGCCGATCCTGTATCTGCGAAGGCGAATCTGATCGGCGTCTTTGACAACCTGCACACGAATTCGTTCCCTCTCAGCCGACCGGTGTACGTCTTCGTGAAGCTCACTGAGGCCGAGGGTTTCTATGAGGTTTGGATAAGATGTGCAAGCGTTCAGAACGGACGGGTTCTCGCCGAAGGTAAGGCCGAGATGACGGCGCGCAACCGCCTCGAGAGCTTTGGGCTAATCTTTCCGTTCCCTCCGATAGACTTTCCTGAGGAAGGCCGCTACGAGTTCCAGGTTTGGGCCAACGGCAACTTCCTGGGCTCCGCTACTATGAACGCAGTACTGCGGTAAGGGGTGGGGTAACTCGATGGTAGTCCAGCTTGAGCCAGTGGTGGCGCAGCAGCGCCCTGATCTCTCCCCGACTTCAACGCTTAAGAGCGCGATTTCACCGGACGCGTATGTGGTTGAGCGTTCGGACGCTATTGAGACAGATCCATCGGACTTCATGCTCGCGTCGCTGGGAGACCGCAGGATTCGTGTTAAGAGGCCTTTCGAGGTAACCATCTCCCGCGAGAATGAAGACTTCATCGCTTACGCACCGGAGATCGACGAGTTCGGATTCGGGGCTTCACGACAGGGGGCTCTTAGGGATCTCCAGCAGGCCATGGTCGAGCTCTACTTCAGCCTGAATCAGGACGAGGAGCGTTTAGGGCCAGACCTAAGGCACATCCTCGAAATCTTGGAAACCAAGGTAACTCCCGCACAGCTAACGTGACGATCAAGGACCGCGACTTCGACCTGATCGTTAGCAAGCTCGGCTTTAAGACCAGAGAGACCGATCATCTTCACGCTTGGTTCGAATACGACGGCAAGGTAGTAGCGAGGACTCGCCGCTCACGGAAGCGCGGTGACTTGCCGATGCAGAACGCAATTCGTCAACAAATGAAGCTAAGTGATGATCAGGTCCGAGATGCGATTCGTTGCACGTTTGGTCACAGTGAATACGTGGCGCACCTCAAGAGCCGAGGCATTATCTAGATAGTCTGTGCGCGTCCTCTGCTGCTCCGGCGTTGTCAACGTGCGGTTATGCGACAGGACGGTTCATAGGCGCCGGCCGCGCAGCAACGCCTCGATGTCGTGACGCTGCCTGGCCGAAGGCCTCGGACATTCGTCGGTGATAGTTCCTTGATATCTCTGCGCTCCGGTTGGTGGCGCAAACTTGATGAGAAGTTGCGTGGAGGACGAGGAGGGATCGCTCAGTGTGATGCTCTGCGGGGGACTGCGGCGTGCGTGAGGTTACTGGGGCAATGACCGGTAGCAGCGCTGGAGGTGGTCCAGGACGGCGCGCCAGTCTACGGCTGCGTCTGTTGTGCGTTCGCTGGTGATGCGGTCGACGGCGTTGAGGGCTGCGAGGCGCTCGCGGGCCGACTCGGCGACGGCTTCGGGCGGGAGGCTGAACAGCGCGGCGTGCAGCTCGGTCAGGGTCTGCAGCAGGGCGGTCTTGTCGCCGGCGTCGACGAGGCGGCGGTGGTCGTCGTTGTAGCGCAGCTCTAGCTTCGCGACGAGGGCGGGGTCGAACTGGAGGCCGGAATAGCGGCGAGCGAGGCGGTAGAAGCGCTCGTAGTAACGCAGCACCTTCGCCTCGTCGTGATCGACGGGCAACCAGGCGACGGAGGCGCGCGTGACGTAGTAAGCGGCGAGCACGGCGCGGGGCCAGGGCATGAAGAACTGCTCGTGGCTGAGCTGAACGAGGAGACGCAACAGCCGCAGCCATTTGTGGTCGTAGTAGGCGCGCCAGCCTTCGGTTTCGAAGTAGGCGACGCGGCCGGGGTCGAAGGCGCGGCGCGGCATCAGCAGGCGACTGTGACGTCCCAGGATTTCGAGGTGCCGGCAGCGGTAGCGCGGAAGCTGTATTCCCCGGCCGCGGGCCGTGCGAGACGCATCCAGAAATTCGGTTGTTCTCGGGAGGCAACGACGCGTTCGTTGCTGATGATCAGGTCGTCGCGCAGCCACTCGCCGGAGATCGCGGTGCCGTCCGCGAGGTCGTGGCCCACCCAGACGTAGAGGTCCTCCGGCGGGCAGACGCGCACGCTGCCGCCAGGACCAGTGGTGGGGCCGGAGGGCAGCAGGTTGGCGGGCGACTGCTGCGTGCCGAATTGAGCGGCGCCGAAGTTGACGTCTGGCTTGTCGTCGCCGGTGGAAGCGAAGTAGCCGACGATGCCGACTATGCCGACGACGATGCTGACGATGCTGGCAGCGATCGTGGTGTGCTCTTTGAGCAGAGTCTGCATCCCCGGCCGCGACGGCGCTTCGCTCACGGCCGGCGGCCTCGGCTGTTGAGTCCCACGCTACGGGTGCAGAGCGCGGTAGACCTTCTCGGACGTGAGAGGCAGCTCGCGCAGGCGCACGCCGCAGGCGTCGAAGACGGCGTTGGCGATCGCGGGCGCGACGGGCGTCGTGGGGCCTTCGCCGATCGCCTTGATGTTGTACGGCCCGACGCCGTGCTCGGTGGTCAGCAGCACCGTCTTGAGCGGCGGCAGGTCCTGTGAGGTCGGCAGCTTGTAGTCGCCGAGCGAGAGGTTGGTGACGCGCCCGTCCTCGACGCGCATCTCTTCCATGAGGGCGTAGCCGATGCCGGCGACGATGCCGCCGTTGATCTGTCCCTGGTGGCCGAGGGGATTGAGGATGCGGCCGACGTCGTGGGCGGAGACGAAGTTCAGCAGCTTGATCTCGCCGGTGTCGGGGTCGACCTCGACCTCGGCGACCTGGGCGTTGAAGCCGGTGATGTGCGACATCTCGCCGAGGCCGGACATCTGCGTCTTGCGCCCGGAGGTAACGGCCTGGTTGGCCTCAGAGAGGATGTCCTTCCACTGGACGCTCTCGTTGAGGGTAGTGCTGCGCAGCGTGTCGCCAATGAGCTCGATGCTGTCGGCGGGCCACTCGAGGCGGCGGGCGGCGAAGGCGATGAGCTCCTGGCGGGCGGCCTGCGCGGCCTCGTGGACGACGGCGGAGTTGACGCGCGCGGCCCAGCTGCCGGCGACGCCGGAGTCGAAGGGGACGGCGTCGGTGTTCCAGATGTCGAGCTTGATGCGGTCCATGGGCAGGCCCAGCTCTTCGGCCGCCATCTGGATCATGATCGTGTAGGTGCCGGAGCCCTGGTCGAAGATCGGGGTGCCGAGGCTGACGCTGCCGTCCTGGTTGAAGGTGATGGAGCCGTTGCCGATGCCACCGCCGGGCGGCCGCTCCCCGATGGCGACACCGCGGCCGACGTTCTTCGGCTTCGGGGCGCGGTAGTTGGCGGCTTCAACGGCGGCATGGAGGGTCTCACGGGCGAGGACGTGCTCGAAGGTGACGCCGAACGCGGCTTCGTCACCCTCGCCGACCAGGTTCTTCATGCGGAAGTGGACGGGGTCCATGCCGATGGCGTGCGCCAGCTCGTCGATGTGCGACTCGATGGCGAAGACGGCCTGGGACTCGCCGGGACCGCGCATGTAGCCACCGGGAATCGTGTTGGTGTAGACGTGCGCGGCCTCGATGCGGGTGTTGGCGATGGCGTAGGGGCCGGCCGCCTGCTCCGGGCCGAAGATGATGCCGCCCGGCTTGAAAGCGCCGTAGGCGCCGCCATTGACATAAAACTGCACGTGGTGGGCCGTGATGCTGCCATCGCGTTTGAGGCCGGTGCGGTAGCGGATCAACGTGGCGTGGCGCGGGTTGCCGGAGAGCAACTCGTCCAGGTAGTCGTTGACCATGCGCACCGGCTTACCGGTGACCTTCGCGAGGTGGTAGCAGATCGGCAGCAGGACGGGCGTGGCCTTGGCGCCGAAATCGCCGCCGATGTAGGTGTGGTGCACGAGCACGGTCGCCGCGTCGACGCCGATGACGCCGGCGAGGCCCATCTTGGTGCCGTGGGGCATCTTGCTGCCGGCCCAGAGGTTGATGCGGCCTTCGGGATCGATGTAGACGGCGCAGTTTTGCGGCTCCAGGTAGCCCTGATGCTGGCGCTGCGTGTAGTAGGTGTTCTCGATGACCAGCTCGGCCTCGGCGAAGCCCTTCGCGAGGTCGCCGCGGTCGTCGGAGCGAGAGGTGTAGACGTTGGAGGGCGTGGTGAGGGGCAGCAGCCCGCCGAAGGGGCCGGGGCCGGGCGTGGCGGTGACGCCTTCGTAGGTGTTGAAGTTGGGATGGATGACGGGGGCGCCGGGCTGCATCGCCTCTTCGAGGTCGAAGACGGCGGGCAGCTCTTCGTATTCGACCTCGATCAAGTCGAGCGCGGCCTGCGCGGTGTCCTCGTCGATCGCGGCGACGGCGGCGACGCGCTCGCCGATGAAGCGGACGCGGTCCCTGGCGAGGATCGGCATGTCTTTGAGGTTGCTGCCGTAGAGGCCATCGCCGACGTCAGCGCCGGTGATCACGGCGATGACGCCGGGCAGCTTCTTCGCCTCGGTGGTGTCGATTTTGAGGATGCGGGCGTGGGCGTGGGGGCTGTAGAGCACCTTGCCCCAGAGCACGCCCTCGAGGGTCATGTCGGAGCTGTACAGGGCGCTGCCGGTGACCTTTTCGACGCCGTCCACGCGCCCGATGGGCTGTCCCAAGACCTGGTTTGTCACGGTGATCTCCTTCTAGGTGGTGCGGCGCAAGCGATTGGCTGCAATTCTAGCGGTACAGGAGCTGGCCAGCGAGATGTGCCTACTCTGACAGCAAGATTCGGATAGGCGGCCTGGCCACTAGCGCCGCAGAATGCTTCCATGGAAGCTATAGAGATGACTGAAATCAGCGAGTACGGCAATGCCGAGGCGCGCTGGCGCGCAGTGGTGGAGCGTGATCGGAGAGCCGAGGGCACGTTTTATTGCGCAGTCCGCTCGACCGGAGTGTACTGCCGTCCGTCGTGCCCGTCGCGGCGCCCAAACCGGAAGAATGTCACGTTCTTCGACTCGACGGAGGCAGCGAAGGAGGCAGGCTTTCGCGCCTGCCTTCGCTGCCGACCCGACAGCGTGAGCGCGGACCAACAGATAGTGGCGACGGTCGCGCGCCTGATCGAATTTGCTGAATTCCGGCCAACGCTTGGCGAGCTTGCTGTCGAAACGGGCGTCAGCCCCTCGCACCTGCAGCGGACGTTCAAGCGCGCCACGGGCCTGAGCCCGCGCCAGTACGCGGCGACGCTGCTCGGGATGCGCTTCCGTGAGAGCCTGCGGGCTGCCGGCACCGTCACCGATGCGGTGTACGACGCAGGATTCGGCTCGACGCGTGCGGCATACGAAGGCGCGCGCAATCTCCTGGCGATGCCGCCCTCAGTCTACAAGCAGGGCGGCCGCGGCGAGCGTATTGGTTACGCTCTCGCCGACGGCCCCGCCGGCCCGATGCTCGTCGCAGCAACGAGACTCGGAGTTTGCGCGGTCTACCTCGGCGAACGCGACCAACTCTTGGGCCTGCTTTCGGCCGAGTTCCCGCATGCCGCTATCCAACAGGACCACTCCGGAATGGTGCCTCACGTCGAGGCAGTTCGCGAAGCTCTGCGTGGCGGCGCCGCCGGCGGCCTTTCGCTCGATGTCCGCGGTACTGATTTCCAGTTGCGGGTGTGGGAGGCGCTGCGTTCTATCCCCCGGGGTGAGACCCGGACCTATACCCAGATCGCGGAGCAGATCGGCCGGCCGAAGGCGGTGCGCGCCGTGGCCCGCGCCTGCGCGTCCAACCCACTGGCGTTGCTGATTCCTTGCCACCGCATCATCCGTTCGGACGGCGGGCATGGCGGCTACCGCTGGGGCGTCAATCTGAAGCAGACGTTGCTCGACCGAGAAGCGGCCACTCGATGACGAAGGGTTACGTTTTTGACAATGCCTGGCAGGAAGAACGCCACCGCCTCGACGCGCTGGAAACGACCTGGGACGCGTGGACGATCCGAAACCTTGAGGCCGTGGGCGTCGCTGAAGGGTGGCGTTGCCTCGAGGCCGGCGCGGGCGGCGGGTCGATTGTTTCGTGGCTGTGCCGCCGTGTCGGAACTGCGGGTTATGTCTTGGCGACAGACCTCGACACCAGGCTGCTGGATGTCATCGTGGAGCGAAACCTCGAGGTACGTAGGCACGACATTACGGTCGACGAGCTCGAGCCGGGCGCATATGACCTGGTTCACGCCCGCCTTGTGCTTGAGCACCTGCCGGAGCATGAGAGGGTGCTGAAGCGGATGGGGACGGCATTGAAGCCGGGCGGGTGGTTGGTCGTGGAGGAGTTCGATCACACTACGTTTCGGCCGGACCCCGAGTGTCCGAAGGAAGACCGCCTCGTGTGGGATGCATGGCTTGCTGCGTTCCATTGCGTCGCGGAGGAACGGGGCCTAGATCTGATCTACGGTTCGAGGCTCTACGGACTTCTGCAGCGGCTTGGACTCGATGCCGTGAGTGCGGAGGGTTGCACGGTGGCCGAGCGTGGCGGCTCAGAATCGCGGCAGCTTCTGCTTCTTAGCGTACTGAAGTTGCGTGACGAGTTGACCGCAACCGGGAAGATCGATGACGAAGGCATCTCTCGCATGCTCTCGCTTTTGCGAGACCCGGACTTTTCCTGGACATCTCAAAGCATGGTGTCGGCCAGGGGGCGTAGGCTTCCCTTCAGCTCCTAGCTTCGCGTCAGGCTAGAATCATCCGGGCAGTGTTCCAAGGAGCATTCGGAGGCTGAAATGGCAGGGCGAGTGGAGGGGAAGATTGCGATCGTCGTGGGTGGCGGTCAGACGCCGGGCGAGACGATCGGTAACGGGCGGGCTACGGCGGTGGTGCTGGCGCGGGAGGGCGCGACCGTGGCGGTGTTCGACCGCGACCTGGCGCGCGCGCAGGAGACGGCCGACATGATCACGGCCGAGGGCCACAGCGCGTGGGCCGGGGCTGCGGACATCACCGACGAAGACTCGGTGAAGGCGATGATTAGCAGCGTCCTGCAGCGCGAAGGGCGGATCGACCTGCTGCACAACAACGTCGGCGCCAGCCTGGCGCTGGGCGACGGCAGCGCGCTGGAGATCACGAAAGAGGCCTTCGAGCGCAGCTTCAGCGTCAACCTGGAGGGGATGTGGCTGACCTGCAAGTACGCGCTGCCGGCCCTGCGCGAATCCAGCGGGTCGATCGTCAACATCGCCTCGATGGCGGCGGTGGAGCCGAACCCGAACGTCGGTTACAAGGTGACGAAGACGGGCGTGGTGGCGCTGACAGAGAACCTGGCCGTGTTCAACGCCGAGTTTGGTGTGCGCGCCAACGCCATCCTGCCGGGCCTGATGAACACGCCGATGGCGATCGAGAACCGGGTGGGGATCAACGGCATGACGCGGGAAGACGTGGTGGCGATGCGCGACAAGCGCGTGCCACTGGGACGCAAGATGGGCACCGCCTGGGACGTGGCCTACGCCGCGCTGTTCTTGCACTCAGACGAAGCGAAGTTCATCAGCGGCGTGTCGTTGCTGGTGGACGGCGCGCAATCTGTGGCCTGGGGGCATTAGAGGCAAGAGGCAAGAGGCAAGAGGCAAGAGGCAAGAGGCAAGAGGCGAGAACGGGCTCAGCCTGGATTAGTCGGCGTCGCGGTAGTGCTCCTGCTCGCCGGCGAGGAGGCCGTCGCCGGGGGCGCGCAACGGCGAGCCGGTGCGAGAGGCGCGCCAGGTGGTGTGCTCGCGGGAGATCGCCTCTTCTGCCTGGTCGACGAAGGAGCTCCAGGCTTGCTCGTCGCGCTGCGACTCGACGATGTCGTAGATCGAGCCGAGCTCCTGAGCGGCGATGTTGTAGGCCTTGGCGAGGGTGGAGTGCTGGTTGGCGTTCTCCCAGGCGATCAGCGCCGAAGCCGCCGCTGCCGCGAGCGAGACCAGGTCGAAGTCGATAGCGCCGGCGGCTTTGAGCACCGCCAGGCTGCCGCCGGCGAGCTCGAGGCCGAGCGTCAGCAGGGCGAAGCGGTGGTATGACTTCAGGTGATGCTCGGCGCGGGAGCTGTACCACTGACGCTGGTCCTGGACGCGGCTCGTCTTGTAGGCGCGCTTGCGTTCGTCGAGCGAGGCGGCGCGCAGCGCCTCCATCTCCGGCGTGATCTGAGAGCCCAGGTCGTCAGACTCCAGGGGGACGTCTTCGAAGCCGGAGAGGATCTCGCGCAGGCGCTGGACGAAACGCTCGCGGGAGCTGTCGATGTCAGCGGGGAAGGGTGCAGCGGCGACGGCAAAGCGCCAGGCGACCGTCTTGGTTGACTCGGCGAGCGCGCGCCCTTCGTACCAGGTGCGTTCGGGACGGGTGGCCAAGGCGTAGGCGCGCAGGGCTGTGGCGAAGAACAGGGCGATGGCGGCGAGGATCGCGGGAACCTTCGAGCCGCCCTCGCCGATTCCTTCGAGAAGGGGGCCGACGGCGGCCGCGAAGACCAGCACGCCGAGCGCCGTCCAGGTCAGCGTGAGGTAGTGGCGCTGGCCGCGGGCCGAAGCGGCGTCGGCGGCGCGGAAGAGGGACGGCAGCGTGCGAGGCGCGCCGAAAGCGGCGCCCGGCTCCGAGGACGGAGTCTGGGCGTTCATCGCGATGAGGCGCGCTTCCAGGTGACCTGGGCGTTGAGAGGATTGGCGATCACCGCGCCGTTTTTGAAGATGACTGTATCCCGGTCGACGACCTCGAAGTGGCCCTCGATGATACCGGCGGTTTTGGACACCTGCGTGAAGGAGCCGTCCGAAGTGGTCTTGATCGTGCCGGTGTCGTTCAGCGTGGCTTCGAAGGTGTAGAGGCCCTGGTTGGTGATCGAAAGCGTGAGCTGCCACTCGAAGCTGCCGTAGCGGGCGTTGAGCTCCCATTTGCCGGACTCCGGGCGTGTGCCGCTGGCGGTCCGGTGCCACTCCTCCAGCGTGGAGAGGACGTTGGGCGCCAATCCCGAAGTGGTAAGGAAGAAGGAGAGGTTGGCCGGGATGACGGCGAATGTCAGCAACTCCAGGTTGTCTCCGTCCGGCTCGAACTCGAAGGAGCGGAAGTAGCCCGAGGGAGCGTCGTCTGGTGTCAACGAGAGCGTCCCGTACACCGCGTCGTAATTCGCCCGACCCGTGTCCTGGACCAGGGTGCGGCTGGCGTAGGCTCCGTCCGGCTTCTGGGTCACGGTCCAGTCAACCGTGGAGCCGTCGCTCTGTTCGGCGCCCGTCGTCACCAGCCAGCTACCGACCAGGCGCGAGTCGATGGTCGCTGAGCCGCCACCGCCGCCGCCGATGACGCCGAGTGCGAAGGCGGCGACTAGCAGGATGGGAATCGCCACTATTCCAGCGAGGACTTTGTTCCGCTTGAGCCACTCGACGTCGTACTGCGTGCGCTGGGGGAGAGGCAGCGGCTCTGGGCGCTCGCCGCGCTCGAGCAGGAACTCCACGGTCTCGCAGAGATAGGTGAGGTGGCGCTCCAGGGGCGGCGACATAGCGTCGAGCCAGTGCGGCGTGCCGAGGAAGTACTCCAGGTTGCGCCCGGGCACCACGTCCTCGATGCGCAACGGGATGATCGTCAGGCCTTTGCTGACGGCGCGCTCTACCTCCCGGATGATCTGGCGCGAGGCGTTGGCGCGGGCAGAGAAGACCAACACCATGACGCGCGCGTTCTCGATCGCGTCGATGATCGCTTCGCTCCAGTCGGAGCCGGGCAGGATGTCACGCGGGGCGATCCAGGCGCGGATGCCC
>DATDOP010000346.1:0-2078 GCA_035293185.1 Dehalococcoidia bacterium
GCGGGCGAGGATGCCGACGCCGGAGCCGGCTTTGAAGGCGAGGCTCTCGAGGGCATCGGCGTTGGGGCTCCTGGCCTTCAAGACGATGGTCGACTTGTCAGGCGCTTCGAAGCCGGTAAGCCAGGCGAAGGCGTTCTTGTACGCCGACTCCGGGGCGGTTGCCAGGGTATCGAAGGTCCACTTGACGTCTTCGGAGGTGAGGTCGCGGCCGTTGTGGAACTTGGCCGGCTTGAGCTTGAAGGTGATCGTGAGCTTGTCCGGCGAGATCTCCGGCAGCGCCTGCGCCAGGCTGGGCAGGACTTCGTTGCCGATGCCGGGGTACTTCGGCTGGCCGTAAGCGAAGTCGAGCAGGGCGTCGTGCGTGAGGCTGGACATCTGCAGCACGCCGTTGTTGCTGGACTTGATCAGCTCGAGGCCGCCACCCGGGTCGCCGTAGCCCTGCCAGATCAGCTTGCCGCCGACGGTGGGCTTGCTGGTGTCGGTTGTGGTGCTGGTGTCGGGCGTGTCGGTGTCTTTGTCGTCACCGTCACCGCCGCCACAGGCTGCGAGGAACGCAGCAGCAGCCGCGCTACCTCCGGCAAGCGCGAGTCCGCGCCTTCGCGTCACGCGCTTGTCCAATACCTTGTCCCAGTAGTTGTTACTCATGCGTTTCCTTCCTGAGCTTGACGCTCAGCTACGGCTTCCCGCAGCACAGTGGCAGTGGGACAGTGCCTGCGCGGCGCTATCCCAAGCCTGTTCGATGGACGCCCGGAATCGACTCCATCCATCGATCGATGGGGTGAATCTATTGTTCATCAGGTGCACTGTCAACTGCACAAATATTTCGTCCATTCGCCAGCTGCCAAAAAGAGCAGCCGGCAAAGGTTTAAGCATTCGCTGATTACAAGGCCAAATGGAGGACGAATAACGAAGGCAATTGTGCAAGTCTTCACGCAGTCGAGTTGTGTTCGCGTGACGTGAGCGCTGTCTCGGTGATTAGCGAGGCGAGATTGCATTCCGTGGGGTGCGGAGTAGACTCGGCGCGAACGGGAGGTGGGCGATGTTGCAGCGATCCAGCATTACGTCGTCTCAGGCGGACCTGGAGGCGTATTACGAGGAGTTGAAGGCGCTGGATATGGCGCCGCTGTGGACGCGGCCGGATACGGCGCTGGAGCCGGCCAGCCGGCTGACGCCTTACGTGTGGCGCTGGCGGGACATGCGGCCGCAGGCGTTGCGGGCGCTGGAGCTGGTGGGGACGAAAGAGGCGGAGCGGCGGGTGATCTGCTGCGTGAACCCGGGGACGGGCCGCGGGGCGACGAATACGCTGGTGGCGAACGTGCAGGTGGTGGGTCCGGGCGAGATCGCGCGGGCGCACCGGCACACGCCGGCCGCGCTGCGGTTCATTATCGAGTCCAGCGGCGGGTACACGGTGGTCAACGGCGAGACGATCCCGATGCTGCCGGGTGACCTGGTGCTGACGCCGAACTGGACGTGGCACGACCACGCCAACGACTCGGATTCGCCGATGATCTGGCTGGACGGGCTGGACGCGCCGCTGGTGGGCCTGCTGGAGGCGAGCTTCCGCGAGGAGTACCCGGAAGAGACGCAGAAGACGAAGGAGGACCCGGACATCTCGCTGCTGAAGTACGGCTCGGGGGCGCTGAGGCCGGCGTGGGAGTCGCCGCGGGACAGTAGTTCGCCGCTGTGGCACTACCCCTGGTCGCAGACCAAGGCGGCGCTGGACCGGCTGGCGGAAGCGGAGGCGGGAAGCCCACACGACGGCGTGATCCTGGAGTACAGCAACCCGGCGACCGGCGGGCCGGTGATGCCAACGATCGCGTGCTACGTGCAGGTGTTGAGGCCGGGCCGGCGGACGCTGCAGCACCGGCACACGAACAGCACGGTGTACCACGTGATCGAGGGGCAGGGAGCGACGATTGTCGACGGGAAGCGCCTGGACTGGGAGGCGAAGGACGTGATGACGGTGCCGGGGTGGGCGTGGCACGAGCACGTGAACGAGTCTGCGACGCACCCGGCGTATTTGTTTAGCTTTACGGACGAGCCGGTGTTCCGGGCGTTGGGCTTGTACCGGGAGTCTT
>DATDOP010000347.1:0-11587 GCA_035293185.1 Dehalococcoidia bacterium
GCCGAGGAGGTCTTCGGCGGCCTGGAGTACGACACCTACCTGCTGGAGTACGACAGCGAGCGATCAGGCGGCTTCGAACCGCTGCGCTTCATGCCGAAGGGCAAGACCGTCGTCCTCGGCCTGATCACGACGAAGTCAGGCGAACTCGAGTCTGCCGACGAGATCATTCGCCGCATCGAAGAGGCCTCGAAGTACGTCGACGTCAACGACCTGGCGCTGAGCCCGCAGTGCGGTTTCGCGTCGGTCGCGGCCGGCAACCCGCTGACGCAAGACGAGCAGCGCCGCAAGCTGGAGCTCGTTGCGGAGGTGGCGCGCAAGGTCTGGGGCTAACCCCAAGCGCGCACGGCCGAACTGGTCCAGGACGAAAGGGAGGGGCGTATCGGGTTGAGACGCCTCTCCTTTGTATTCGCTGCGCCGAACCGCAAAACCTTCAGCGCCCACAAAGAAAGCTCAGTGTTGGTACCATCGATCCGGGAACGAACCAGATCGAATGAACCGAACCCTGCTCTCCAGTCTTTGGCCGCCCCTCCTGGGAGGCCTGGTCGCGCTTGCCGCGGCTATCCTCCTGCGTACCGTCGCTGATACACGACTGCTTGCCGAAGTTGCCCTCGACGGCATGATCTCGGTCCTGCCGGGCAAGAGCTTCTCCGAGCTGTTGGGCGTCCTCGGGCCCTATGGCAAGGCGCTGTCCTTCTTCTCCTTCCTGCTCGCCCAGCTGATCGTTTACGTCGGCGCGTGGCTGGGGCTGCGCCGGATCGCGCCGCCCGAAGCAGAGACGGCCCGCGTTTCGATCGCCGCCGGTCTCGTGGCCGCGGTTGTCTTCCTCTTCTCTGCGGCGGTGATCATCACGGCCACCAGCGCCTCGTTGGGCCCAAACACCGGCTGGGCCGGCTTCGCCTTCGCAACGCTGATGCTCAGCGGCATCTACGCGGGCATCGCCGGACTGCAGTCCCTCGGCGGCGCGCCGACGGACAACGAGTACAACCCCGCGGCCGACTCCCGGCGGCGCTTCCTGAGACAACTCCCCGGGTTCGCGCTCGGCGGGTTGGCGCTGGTGGTCCTCGGACGCTCGCTGCAACAGGCGGCCGGCGGCGGCGTCCAGAAATCGCGGCGCGGCACACCGACGCCCGAGGTCACGGCCAACGATGAGTTCTACCGCGTCTCGAAAAACTACATCGACCCCGCGCCCGGTAGCGACGGCTGGCAGCTGCAGGTGGACGGCTACACCGAGAAGGCGCTGAAGCTCAGCTACGAAGACATGCTCGCGATGCCCTCGCAGGAGCAGTACACGACGATGCAGTGCATCAGCAACGAGGTGGGTGGCGAGCTGATGAGCAACGCGTTGTGGCGGGGCGTACCGCTCAAGACGGTGCTCAACCTGGCCGGCATCCGTCCGGACGCCCACTGGGTCTTCTTTCGCTGCGAGGACGACTACACGGAGTCGATCCCGCTGGAGTTCGCGCTGCGCGACCAGGTGATGCTGGCCTATCAGATGAACGGCGAGCCTCTGCCGAAGAAACACGGCTTCCCGGTGCGATTGCTCTCGCCGGGCAAGTACGGCATCAAGCACCCGAAGTGGATCGTCGAGATACTGTTGCTGCCGGACGAGCGCATCGGCTACTGGCAGCAGCAAGGCTGGACCCGCGAAGGACAGATGAACACGACGGTCCGCATCGACGTGCCGGGCGGAGCGCCGCAGCCGCCCGAACCGCTGGTTATCCAGGGCGTCTCCTTTTCCGGCGACCGCGGCATCAGCCGCGTGGAGGTCTCAACCGACGCCGGCAAGTCCTGGCAGGACGCAACGCTCAAGGCACCGCTGGGGCTCTATACCTGGGTGCACTGGGAGTACGAGTGGAAGGATGTTGAGGTGGGCGCTGCGGTGCTGGTTGCCCGCGCGACCGACGGCACCGGCGAGCTGCAATCGGAAAACGTCGTCGAGCCCTACCCGGACGGCGCCTCAGGCTACCATCGCGTCATTGCCCGCATCGAGGAGCCTGACCACACCTGACGCGCCGTTTCGCCCCGCGCGATACAGCCTTATCATCTAGCCCTATCCCGGCTTCAGGCAAAGGAATGGCAGGAATGATCGCGGTCAATCAAAGCAGCCACGCACCGACAGACGGCCAGCCTTTGATCCTCAAGGCGCGCGAGCTGGCGCCGACAGTGCGCGGCTACGCCGATACAATCGACCGCGATCGCAAGCTGCCGGCGGAGCTGGTGAAGTTGATGCGCGATGCCGGCCTCTTCCACGCCCTGCTGCCGCGTGACCTCGGCGGCCACGAGGCAGACCCGGTCACCCACGCCCGCACGGTTGAGGAAGTCGCCCGCGGTGACGGATCGGCGGGCTGGTGCGTCATGATCGCCGGCCAGCAGTGCGCCTTCGCGGGCTTCATCCCGAAGGAAGACGCGCTGGCCATCTACGGCAACGGCGGAATCGTCGCCGGCACGGCGCGTCCCATCGGCCGGGCTGTCGCCACGCAGGAGCCCGCCGACGGCTTCATCGTCTCCGGACGTTGGCCCTTCGCCTCCGGCAGCAGCCACGCCACCTGGTTTGCCGGGGAGTGCATCGTTTATGACGGCGAGCAGCCTCGTCGCGATGTGCAGGGCAACGAGGTCTCGCGTATGTGCTTCGTGCCGGCGTCCGAGGTCCAGATCATCGATACGTGGGACACCATTGGCCTGAGCGGGACCGCCAGCAACGACTTCGTCATCAAGGGCGCTTTCGTGCCGCGCACGCGCGGCTTCCAGGTCCTCGTCGACAAACCGATGCACCCGTGGCCGCTGTACAGAGCAGAACCCCTGATCTTTATCAACCACGCCGCCCAGGCGCTGGGCGTAGCGCGAGGAGCCATCGACTCTGCCATCGACATCGCCACCACGAAGCGGGGCTGGGGTGGCGTGACCATGAAGGACACGCCGCGCATGCAAGCCGCCATCGCCGAGGCGCTAGCGTTGGTGGACTCCGCGGCGACCTACCTTTACGACATCTCCTGGCGCTGCTGGCAAAGCACCCTGGAGGGCGGGCACGACGCTCAGTTACGCGGCAGGGTGCGTCTCGCCGCCAGCCACGCGATGAAGTCCAGCGTCCAGGCCGTCGACACGCTGCACGCCGCTGTGGCCACAACGGGCATCTTCAACACCAGTCCGATTTCGCGTCAGTTCCGCGATATCCACACGGCGTCGGCGCACGTGATGATCGGAACGATGACCATCGAAGCGGCCGGCCGCGTTATCCTCGGCGACGAGCCGCAGTTCCCGTTCTTCTAGGATTCGATGATCGAGAGGATCAGCGCCATCACCCTTGCCACCGCCGACATGCCGCGCGCCGTCGACTTCTACCAGCGACTCGGCTTCGCACTCCTGCACGGCGGTTTGGCCAGCGACTTCACGTCGTTTCGCGTCGGGGAGGGCTACCTCAACCTCGCGCTGCGTCCGGGTTACAGACCAGGCGCCCCATGGGGGCGCACGATCTTCTACGTTTCGGACGTCGACGCGCTGCACTCCACCGCTATTGCTGCCGGGCTGACGCCGGAATCTGCGCCGCGTGACGCGGAATGGCACGAACGCTACTTCCACATACTCGACCCCGACGGGCATGAGCTAAGCTTCGCCAAGCCGCTCACCAGACAGAAAGGCTGAGGCCATGATCGAGCAGATTCCCTTCGGAAACACCGGCCACGTGACCACACGCACGATCTTCGGCGCCGCGGCGTTCATGCGCTGCAGTCAGGAGGTCGCGGACCAGACGCTGCCGCTGCTTTTGGAGCACGGCATCAACCACATCGACGTCGCGGCCAGCTACGGCGACGCCGAATTGCGCCTGGGCCCCTGGATGGAGAAATACCGCGAGCGTTTCTTTCTCGCGACCAAGACCGGTGAGCGCACCTACGAGGCGGCTCGCGACCAGATCCGGCGCTCGTTGGGACGGCTGAGGGTGCCATTTGTCGACCTCATACAGCTGCACAACCTCACCGATCCGGACGAGTGGCAGACAGCGATGTCGCCGGGCGGCGCGCTCGAGGCCGTGATCGAGGCAAAGGAGCAAGGGCTGGTGCGCTTCATCGGGGTCACCGGACACGGCGTGATCGCGCCGGAGATGCACCTGCGCAGCCTGCAGCGCTACCCGTTCGATTCGGTCCTGCTGCCTTACAACTACGTGATGATGCAGAACCGGGACTACGCCCGCGACTTCGAGGCCCTGCTCGCGCTGTGCCGCGAACGCAACGTGGCGGTGCAGACGATCAAGGGCATCACGCTCGGTCCCTGGGGCGAGAAGGATCACACGACGACGACCTGGTACGAGCCGCTGCGCGAGCAGGCGGACATTGATCTTGCGGTGGGCTACGTGCTCGGACGGCCGGGCGTCTTCCTCAACACCGCCAGCGACGTGACGCTGCTACCGAAGGTCCTCGACGCCGCCCAGCGCTACGCCGACCGGCCCGACGACGCCGCGATGCAATCGCTGGCTGAGCGTCAGTCGATGACGCCACTGTTCGTCTAGAGACGCAACGCGAGCGGCAGCAGCAGGCTGAAGATCAGCACGGCCGAGACGAGGAGCAGCACGCCGCGGCGCAGGAACCAGGGCTTCTCGTAGGGTCCATCGAAGTCATAGGGCGCGGATTCTGAGAGGTCGAAGTCGGGATGATCCGGATCGTTGGGATCGTCTTCGAAGCCGGAGCCGTCGAGATCGTGCTCGGACTTCAGGCCGGACGCTCCCCCTTGATGGTCACGCGATAGCCGGAACGCGTCTGCGGCCAGTAATCCCAGATTGCCTGGTGCTGCACGCAACGATTGTCCCAGAAGGCGATCGAGTTCTTGCCCCAACGGAAGCGGCACTGGAACAAGGGCTGCGCGATGTGTTCGAACAGAAAACCCAGCACCGCGTCGCTCTCCTTTTGGGACAGGCCGACAATCTGCGTGGTGAACATCGAGTTGACGAACAGTGCCTTGCGCCCGCTCACGGGGTGCGTCCGCACCACGGGATGCTCGGCGCGCGGGTACGACCTGCCGCCGTCGTCCCGGCCGATCCTCGTGTTCACGCTGCGGTAGTAAGGCGCGCCGTCATGAACCGCGGTGAGTCCATCGAGGAATCGCTTCATCGGCTCCGAGAGCGCTTCGTAAGCCGCGTACATGCTCGCGAACAGGGTGTCACCGCCGGAATCCGGCAACGTGTGGATGCGCAGGATCGAGCCCATCGGCGGCTCTTCCTCACAGGAAACGTCCGAGTGCCAGCTTTCGCCCGCCACGCGCTTCGACGTTTCGTCGGCGTGGATGAGCATGACCTCGGGGTGGCCCTCCAGCCCAGGGTCGTTGGGGTGCGCGACCAAGTCCCCGAACATCGCCCCCAGCGCCATCTGCGACTCCACCGGGATGTCCTGCTCGCGGAAGAACAGCACCTGGTGCTCGGTCAGGGCATCGCTGAGGCGGGCGAAAGTTGCGGCGTCCGGCGGTTCGCGCAGATCAATGCCCTGCACCTCACCACCGATTACAGGCGTCAAGGGAGTCACGCTGAAACGGTTCGTTGCCATACGTGCAACATTATCGCAAGCAGGACGGGCTGTCAGCCCGTCTGGTTTCGCCGGCGAGAGCGAGCGCAAGGGTTGGATTGTGGAATAGAAATCCCGCCTTCCATGGATAAACGTTTCATATTGCTGTACGCTGCCGTTGCGGTGGCAAGAGGTCGCCCCTTGAGAAATGCGGAGATTCGGTATTCATAGACGCCTGCAGCAGCTCGTCCTGGACGGGCTGTTCGTTGCGCTGCTGCTGCACTTCTTCGTCACGGGACACGTCGTCCCACCCGCTTTCGTAGACTTGTTTAGAGACCAACCGGCGGTGGTTGTGGTGCGACCGGTAGACGGGCCGCAGCTCTCGCCCGACGCAGCGCCCGCGACCAACGATTCAGGGGACGAAACACCGGGCACCTGACTCATTCGCCTCGCCTACAATCACAACGCCTACGATTGACTCTACGGCGGCTCCGGCCGATCATTCTCTGAGCCCACCGTCTCAGACTGTGCGTCGGTGCCTATCCATACGGACCGCTGGAGCAACATGCAAGATTCAGACATCGAACGTATCCTGGCCGCCGGCGGCGTCACCAACGACGCCGTCATAGCTTTCGTCAAGCACTGGGCCGCTCATCTCGATCCCGCCGCCGTCGAATTGGTAAGCGCGCAGGACGACGATCGGCTTTTGCGCGAAGCACTTGCCGCAGGCGAGATCTCGGAGGTCGAGGGCAATCGATACTTCGCCCGGTCATACTCGAAGGACACCGCCCGCTCCGAAGAGCGCACCTTCGTGGCCACGAGCAACCCCGCCGACAAGGGCACTTACAACAACTGGGTGAACAGCGCCGAGCTCAAGCCCAAGTTGGAAGCACTGATGGCGGGTGGCTCCCGGGGCAAGACGATGTATGTCTTGCCGTATCTCATGTCGCCCCCCGGCTCGCCGCTGCAGCAGTGGGCGGCCGGCGTGGAACTCACCGACAGCCGCGTCGTGGTCCTGCACATGATCCGCATGGCGCGCGTCGGCGCCTCCCACCTCAACAACCTGCCCGACCCGGCCAACTTCGTGCGCGGCGTCCACGTCACCGGCGATCTGGACAACCTGGAGCAGGGCACGCCTAACGACAAGCGCCACTTCGTCACGGTCGCCGACGAGCGATTGCTGATGCACTACGGGTCGTCCTACGGCGGCAACGCCCTGCTGGGCAAGATCGCCCACGGCCTGCGCCAGGCCTGCTACGACGGTTATGCCTCCGACAGCTTCCTGGCGGAGCAGTTCATGCTCATCGGTATCCACGATACGCAGACGGGGCGCACCTATCACATCTGCGGCGGCTTCCCCAGCGCTTCGGGCAAGACCAACCTGGCGATGATGAGGCCCCCGGCCTCACTAGCCGGCCGCTACGAAGTCCACTTCTTCGGCGATGACATCGCCTGGATCTCGGTCAATCCGCTCGACGGCCGACTTTACGCCTTCAACCCGGAGTTCGGCGTCTTCGGCGTCGCCAAGGACACCAACGAAACCACCAACCCGAACGCCGTCGCGGCGATCGGCCACGGTTCGGACACGCTGTTCACCAACGTCGCCTATCACGAGGCCGCGAAAGACGTCTGGTGGGAGGGCAAGACGCCGGAGCCGCCGCATGACGTCAGCGGCTGGCGCGATTGGCGAGGGGACCTGATCAGCGACCGGCCGATCGAAAAGCAGCGCTCGAAGGCAGACGGCGACGAGTGGGCGCACCCCAACAGCCGCTTCACGACGACGCTGGCGAACGTGCCCAACCTGAGCCCGGAGTTCGATGATGCTTACGGAGTGCCGATCGACGCGATTATCTTTGGCGGCCGCGTCCGTGAGCGAGAACCTCTAATCCGCGCCATCCGCGACGTCGCTGACGGCGTTTACGACGGCCTGACGCTGGGGGCGGAAGCGACCTTCGCAGCCGAGGGCAAGCAAGGCCTCCTGCGCTACGACCCCATGTCGATGAGGCCGTTCATGTCCTATTCGGAGGCCGCTTACGCGCGTCAGTGGCTCAAGATCATCGGCAGCGCCAGCCGCAAACCGATCTTCGCCCACGTCAACTGGTTCCAGCGCGACGAAAACGGCCGCTATCTCTGGCCCGGCTATTCCGACAACCTGCGCGCCCTGCTCTGGCTCATGGACCTCGCCGAAGGGCGCGTCCAGGGCGAGGAATCGCCCGTTGGCATCCTACCGAAGCGCGAGGAGCTCAATCTGGAGGGCCTGAACGTCCTAGAGGCTGACCTGCAGCGTCTGCTAACGATTAACCGCGCGATGTGGCAGCAGGAAATGTCGAGCCGCGAGGAACACCTGTCGCACTTCGCCGGTCTTCCGGAGGAAATCTGGCAGGCACACCGTCGCATGACAGCCGCGCTCGGCTGAGACTCAACCAAGCAGCGTCAGGCTGTCTTGACTTGCCTTGGCCGGCCGATGGCTGCCGCGAGGTCCCGGTTCACGACGACGATGTCGCTGCGGACCGCCTTGCCGTCTTCGCGAATGATGCGCGCGTTGCTCAGCGGGAAGAAACGCGAAAAGAGGCTGGCGCGCGCGCTGATCGTCTTTGGCACGTTCTTGCCTTCGCTGAAGTGGGCCGAACCTTCGATCGTGTACGGCGGCGCGTAAACGATCACCGCGAGGTCGTTGGTCTTCGTTTTGCCGGCCAGGTTTACGACTTGCCTCTGGCGACGCTGCTCCTCGCTCTCCCAGGGAATTGCAGCGACAATCTCCCGCTTCTCGATGGCCACAGTGGCGAGGTCAAGGGTGCGGTCGCCGAGCGACAGGGTCGCGGATTCGAGCTCTAGGTACTCGTCGCCGGCGTTCAGCACGTCTGCCAGGCGGCGGTGGCGGTCCATGAGGGGAGACACGCCCTTAACGACGGCGGTCCAGAGAAAGACCTGTACCAGCAGTGGTTCTCGTGCGTTTGTCATTCTGTTTGCTTCACCGGGCAGCCACCTTGGAGTTTCCAGACGCTGAGACGGTCCTTTGGAATTGTCGACCAGGGGAGTGTTTTCGTTAGCTAACCAGCCTCAGAGTCGCCGGCTCCGCCGCCCGGCCCATGGCCGAAACGGATTCGCGATTGACGAGCAGGACCGGCGCCTCAAGTTGCGATCCGTCAGCGAGCGTCATGTGGGCCTTCGTCACCGGGAAGAAGTGCAGGAACACGCTGGGATCCGGGTGGAGCTTGCCTCGCGTCGTCACGTAGCTGGCGGGCATATGAGCCGTCCCGGAAAACACATACGGCGGCGAAAAGGCAACCACCGGCATCGGCGTGGTCTGCGCGCGTCCCAGGGTGCTCGCGTCCAGCGCCCGTTGTCTGTCTTGCTCGCGCGTCTCCCAGGGGATCGCGGCGATGATTGACTTCTTCTCAACGGCGAGCGATGGGGCGTGCATGGGAGCGCCCACGGACAGCGTCACGACCGCCGATTCCAACTCGAAGACGTCATCTGGAGTGTTGAGGATCTCCGCCAGCCTGCGCCGGCGTCCCGCCTGCCGGCACAAGCCCTTGATCCTCGCCCCGTTGAGAAACAGCTCGACAAGCAGCGGCGCTTCGTTTTGGTTCATAACGACCTGTCTTAACTAAATAATCGACTGCTATAGGTGCTATTGGTATTAGTGATAGTCCCTATCCCGAGAGGAGCGTGGACAGGTCGCTCTTGTGGTTGAGGATGCCGGCCCAGAGGTCTCCCTGGTCAGCGAAACGAGCAGGGACCGTAGTCAGGTTCAAGGTCGTTGGATCGAGGGCCGCCAACTCCGACCAGGCTATCGGGGTCGAAACGCCCGCCCATGGCGTCGGCCGCGGCGAATACTGCGCCGCCAGAGTCTTGCCGCGCGTGTTCTGGTTCGCGTCGAAGAACACCTTGCCTTTGCGCTTCGTGGTATCCCACTCCAGCGTGACGTCCTTGGGATGCTGTTGGACCAGAAAGCGGCCAAGAGTCTGCGTGGCGACCCTGATCTCGTCGTAGTCGTAGTGGCGCAGGGCCGGCACGTAGACGTGAAGGCCGGTCTTGCCGCTGGTCTTGATGAACGAGGACAAACGCAGCTGGTCCAGCAGCTCTTTGAGCCTCAGCGCGACCTCGACCGTCTTCTCCCAGCCGCGCCTGTTATATTCCGGCTCCTCACCCTTGCCTTCGTTGCCGGAGTAGATGTAGGGGTCGAGATCGAACACCATGAAGTCCGGGTAGTTCAGCGAGGACTCGTCGAGCGTTGCCTCTGAGGCCGCGAAGTCGAGGCCCTTGCCGTACGAGTCCGGCTGCGGGTCCACGCGCGACATCCAGGCGTGCAGCTCCAGGTCCGCAAGCTGACCCAACCAGAGCAAGGTGGCCAGGTTGTTGCAGAGGATGTACTCGTCCGACTTCCTGTTGCTTTCCGACCAGATGCGCACCGTCTCGACGAAGCCGGGCAGCGGCTGCTCGTAGTGCTTCTGATAGAAAGGCTTGGCCAGGACGCCGTTGGGGTAGCGTGTCAGGGTTAGCGGGCGGTCCTTGAGGTGGGGCAGCAGCGCCGGCGCCAGCTTGACGTAATAACGAATGAGCTCGCGTTTGGCCTGCGCCGGCGTGTTGCCGTGCGCGGGCCAGAACTCCTTGTCCAGGTTCGTCAGCTTGAGCTGGTCGCCGGCAACCTCCAGGGTGAAGTTCGCCCTTGGGTTGTCTAGCTGGCCGAGCAGCCCTTCGACCAGGGACGTGGCGTCTCCTTCCGGCTCTGACCCCTCGATCACGGAAACGCCCGCTTGCAGCGCCTTCGAAGCGGTCTCAGGTGTCTCCCGGCGCACGTTGCGCGGCTCAATATCGTCACGGACGCCGAGGAATACCGGCGCGCGCAGCCTGCCGTCCTTCGTCCACTCCGCAAACTTGACCTCGACGATAAGCTCGGGCCGCACGAAGCTGACGCCTTCCACCGGGTCCGCGAAGGACGACTGCTCGACTTCCAGCTTCGACAGCGCCTGACGCACGCCCGCCAGCTCCGCGTCATCAAAGCCGGACCCGACGTTGCCCGCGTAGCGCAGCTTGCCGTCATCCCAGTAACCGAGCGCGAGAGCGCCGAACGTACTCTTCCGCCCGCCCTCGCCCGGCGTGTAGCCCCCGACGAGGAACTCCTGCTGCGCGACGCTCTTCACCTTGAGCCAGGCCCGGGAGCGGACACCCGGCTCGTAGCGAGAATCGGCGCGCTTGCCGACCACGCCTTCGAAGCCGAGCGCGGTCGCGCCTTCATTCACGTCTCGTCCGTCCCCCTCGATGGAGGTCAGCAGGCGCAGGTTGTCGAGGACCTGGACGCGAGAGTGGAGCAGCGCCTTGCGTTCGCGCAGCGGGACCGACTTGAGGTCGTAGCCATCCAGGTACAGCACGTCGAAGGCGAAGAAGACGACGGGGTTCTCCGCGTCAACGCGGGTGTTGTCGCCGCGCAGCAGGTTGATCCGTGGCTGCAACAGCTGGAACCGCGGCACGCCGTCTGCGTCGAGGGCGCAGATCTCGCCGTCCAGCAGCAGCGACTTCACGGGCTGCCGCTTCAGCGCTTCGACCAGCCCCGGGTACTGCTTCGTCACGTCGACGCCGCGACGGCTGCGCAGCTCTACCTTGCCATCGTTGACAAAGGCGAGGGCGCGGATGCCGTCCAGCTTCGGTTCCCAGAGCCAACCCGGCCGGTCAAACGGCTTGTCGACCAGGCTGGCGAGCATCGGGCGCTCCTTCCTGGCGTCGGGGAACGGCGCCGCCTTCGCGCCGGCATGCACCTCAACGGTCTGCGGCGCCGCGCCGGGAAGACGGCCTTCCTTGAGGTCCTGAATCGTCAGACCGGACCGCACCGAGCGATCCTCGTCGAGGATCTCGCGCTCGGCGGCGTGCTCGTCGCGGTGCTTGATGAATAGCCAGCTGTTCTTTTCGTACTTCGTCTTAATCAGCGTGAACGAGCCGTGCAGCTTCTTGCCTTGCAGCGTGAAGGACAGTTTGCCCCGCTCGATGCCTTCGAGCATCCGCCGCGAGCCCTCCTCCTTGTCGTCCCAGGAGTAGACGCCGTCTTCGTCCGGCGTGTAGATGCCTTCGTCCCAGATGATGACCTGGCCGCCGCCGTACTC
>DATDOP010000348.1:0-2184 GCA_035293185.1 Dehalococcoidia bacterium
GAGAAGGTCACCGAGCAGCTTCGCGACTTGATCAAGAGCCTGCACATCGGCCACCTGATGATGCTGCTCCAGTTCGGCAACCTCTCGAAAGAGCTGACGATGAAGAACACCCGTCTCTTCGCGGAGAAGGTCATGCCCAGCCTGCGCGACATCTGGGACGACGAATGGGAAGACAAGTGGTGGATCAAGCCCCTCGCCCAGGACAAGGCCGCGACGCCCCTGGCCATCACCTAGACCAGCCCCGTCTGGCCACCCATTGCGAGCCAGAGGGCGCCGGCCCGAGGCGAAGCAATCCCGGGCACACGCCACGCCTCTGACGACAGAGCGTTCATACCCACTCAGCCACTCGATGCCGCAGGTTTCAACATGCGGTATAGCACCCAACACTCGCCCGTCCTGCCACGAACACCCCTGGCGCTGCCTTCAGCCGGGAGTTGGAGCCGAGGCCCTTCCTTCACCGCCCATTGCGAGCCAGAGGGCGTCAACGAGGCGCGGCAATCCCGGGCACACGTCACGCCCCTGGCGGCGGAGCGTTTCCTACCCCTTCGCCCACTCGATGCCGCAGGTCTACAACCTGCGGTATCGCCCCTCATCCCGCCAAGAACGCGTACTTCCCCCGGAAGAAACACAGAGGCGCCCGCTCGTCCGCGATCGCCGCGTGCTGCACCTCCGCGATCAGGATCGTGTGGTCGCCCGCCTCGTGGGTCTCGCTCAGCTGGCACTCCATGTAGGCCAGGCACTCCGGGATCAACGGCGCGCCCAGCTCCCCATAGCTGCAGCGAAGGTCCTCGAACCAGGTCATCGGGCGGTCCTTGCTCGCGAACAGCCGCGAAACACGCTCCTGGTCGTTGTTCAGCACGTTGATGTTGAACACCCCCGTCTCCAGGATCATCGCCCGCGACCGCGACGACCGATCGAGACAGACCAGCAGCAGCGTCGGGTCCAGCGAAACAGACGTAAACGAGTTCACGGTGACGCCGTGCACGTCCTCGCCGGAACCGGAGGTCACCACCGCGACGCCGGTGGCGAAGTTGCCCACCACGCGCCGGTAAGTCATCGCGTCAACGCTCATCGCCTGGCTCCCCGTTCCGCTGCGCCCGAACCTTACTTGTTACCTGTTACGTTTTCCTTGTTCCTTGCGTAAGCTACACCGGCGGGCCTATGGTTGGGCCGCCCTACGATACGCAAACCCCTTGATTTTTCGCCCCCTTGATTCTTCGCTCTGAAAGGGAACCTCCACATGACCATGGCGGCCGCACCGCATCTGGCGGCCGGCGGCTTCGCGTTTCAGTCCGACGATGCCTGGGCCAAGATCCCGGACGGCTTCCAGTACCCGGAGGTCGCCGGCGTCGCCACCGATGACGACGACAACGTCTACGTCTTCAACCGCGGCCCCCACCCGGTGATCGTTCTGGACAAGAACGGCAACTTCCTGCGCTCCTGGGGCGAAGGCTTCTACGGCGGCCGCGCCCACGGCATCACCGTCAGCCCGGACGGCTTCGTCTACTGCGTCGAAAACACCCGTCACGCCATCGAGAAGTACACCCGCGCAGGCGAGCTGGTCTGGACCCTCGGCGATGCCGGCAACCCGGCGCCGAAGTGGAGCCAGAACCCCTTCAACCTGCCCACCCACATGGCGATCTCCGCCCGCACCGGCGACATCTACGTCGGCGACGGTTACGGCAACAACGCCATCCACCGCTTCTCCGCCGAGGGCAAGCTGCTCAAGACCTGGGGCGGCCACGGCATCGAGCCCGGCTCCTTCCAGTGCCCTCACAACCTCTGCCTGGATGAAGACGACTACGTCTACGTCGCCGATCGCGAGAACAACCGCATCCAGGTCTTCGACCGCGACGGCAACCTCGAGGCGATCTGGCACGACATCTACCGCCCCTCCGCGATGGCCTTCTACAACGGCCAGATCTACGTCGGTGAGCTGCTGCACGACCCCCACCCGCTGCTCCAGGACTGCACAACCCTGGGTCACCGGCTCAGCATCTTCAGCAAGAACGGCCGGCTGATCGCCCGTCTCGGCTCCGAGGTCGAGGGCGACGGCCCCGGCGAGTTCATCGCCCCGCACGGCATCGACGTCGACTCCCAGGGCAACGTCTACGTCGCCGAAGTCTCCTTCACCGAAAAAGGCCGCCGCCTCGAAAAGACGTTCACCTCCCTGCGCCGCCTCAA
>DATDOP010000349.1:0-3643 GCA_035293185.1 Dehalococcoidia bacterium
CGCTCGCGCCGCTGGCCGATCGACGACCAGCACGCCGACATCTTCGGCGAAGAGAACGTCATCATCGCTGGCCAGACCGCACCTTCGATGATCAACGCGATCTTCATGGTCTGCCGCAAGCCCGGCCTCGATCATCGCGACTTCTTCGAGCACTGGCGCGAAGTGCAGGTCCCCCTCGCCGCGAAGTTGCCGGGCCTGCGCCGCTACATCCAGAACCCCGGCCACCTGGAGGCCTTCAAGCGCAACAACGGCGGCCAAACGCACGACGGTTGGTCAGAGTTCTGGTTCGACGACTACGCGGCCTTCCAGCGCGCCTACAACTCCCCGGAGTGGCGCGCCATGGCAGAAGACGGTAAGACCCTGTTCCACCCCAAGATGGGCATCGTCATCGGCCGCGAGTACGTCCAGAAGGACGAAAACTGGCAGCCGCGTACATACGGCGCCCTGGACCTGACGGAGGACGAGATTCGCAAGAAGCTTCTGCAGCAGGGATACAAGTCCCTGTCCGCGGACCCGAACGCCCCGGCTCGTATCCGTGCCGCGGCGGAGAAGGGCCAGCTCGCCGTCTGGACCGAAGACCACATCGCCGTCTTCGGCGACCACATATACGACTCACGCCCGCAACGCTGATCGAAATCCCCGCGAGTCCGACGCACAGAGTCAGAGGAGGAGTGCCGCCATGGCAATCAAGCGCATCACTGCCGCGAACGAGAACCTGACCAATGGTCGCTCACGCGAGCAAGCTCAGCACTACTGGGCGGAGAGCCACGGCAAGCTGGTGGCCAACAACGCCAACCTGCGGCGCTACCACCACTACTTCAGCCTCCCCGAGGCCTATGCGGCTGACCCCAAACCCACCTTCATCGGCATTTCGATGTTCTGGCGGGACGACCCGTTCATGATGACCCAACCCTCCCCGGATGGCTGGTTCCCGGTGCGCGCCGATGACGAGCACGTCTTCGACCGCACGCGGCGCTGGCCCATTGACGACCAGCACGCGGACATCCTCGCCGAGGAGAACATCATCATCGATGGGCAGAAGACGCCCACCATGGTCAACGCCATCTTCATGGTCTGCCGCCTGCCGGGACTCGACCACCGCGACTTCTTCCAGCACTGGAACGAAGTCCAGGTCCCCCTGGCTTCGAAGCTGCCGGGACTGCGCCGCTACATTCAGAACACCGCCCTCCTGGATCAGTTCCAGCGCGGTACCCAGACGCACGACGGCTTCTCTGAGTTCTGGTTCGATGACTTCGAGTCCTTCCAGCGCGCGACGCGTTCGCCCGAATGGGCGGCAATGGAGGCCGACGGCAAGACCCTGTTCTGCGAACAAAAGGGCATCGTCATCGGCCGCGAGTACATCCAGAAGGACGACAGCTGGAAGCCGCGCGATTACGGCTCGAACTCCCTGAGCGAAGACGAGGTCCGGGCCAGGCTGCTGAAAGAGGGCTACGGAGCGCTGCTGGCCGCCGACCCCGCTGCGCCGGCGAAGATCAAGGCCGCGGCTGCCAAGAATCAGCTTGGAGTCTGGACGGAACACCACCTCGTGACCCTGGACGAGAGCCGGCTCGACGCCCGTCCGGCCCGCTAACCGTTCGTGTAGCTCAGATGATCCCGCCCGCCTGCCTCGAGGAGTTCCAGGAGCACGGAGACTAACTCATGACTTCAGCACGCTACAGGGCAGACCACGTTGGTAGTCTCCTCCGTCCCCAGGAGTTGCTCGATGCTCGGGCGAAGCTGGCTAAGGGCGAGATCAGCGAGGCTGGTCTGCGAGAGATCGAGGACGCGAGCATTCTCAAAGCGTTGGACATGCAACGCAGCGCCGGCCTCGACGTCGTCTCGGATGGGGAGTACCGGCGCAGCGGCTGGAGCGCGGCCGCCGCGGGCGCCATCGAAGGGCTCGTCCCCGTTGAGGGCTCGCCGATCCGCCGCATCTTCGCCGAATGGCGCGGGCCCGAAGCCGGCGAGTTCAATCAGACGCTCAGCAGAGTCCAGAGCATGGTCGCCGGCGAGAAGCTGCGCAAGACACGCCGCTTTGTCGCCACGGACTCCAGGTTCTTGCGCGACCACGCCGCCGGCCCCTGGAAGATCACCCTCCCGGGTCCGATGTCCATGGCCGGCGGCATGTTTGAACCCGGCGTCAGCGAGTCCGCCTACCCCAATCGCTTCGCCCTGGCTGAGGACCTCGCGCCGATGCTCAACGACGAATTCACGGCGCTGGTCGACGAAGGCGCGCACTACGTGCAGCTCGACTCGCTGCACTACGTGGAACGGGTCGCGGACGTCACGGTGCGCGCCCGCATGATCGCCGAGGGTGAGGACCCGGACGCCTACCTCGACAACCTGATCCGCCTCGATAACCTGGCCCTGGCCGGGATTCGTGGCCGGCCCGGCGTCACCGTGGGTCTCCACATGTGCCGCGGCAACGCCCGCAGCCGCTGGCACGCCGAGGGTGGTTACGACCCGGTGGCTGAGAAGGCGTTCCAGCAGCTCAACGTCGACCGCTTTCTCCTCGAATACGACACGGAGCGGGCCGGCGGCTTCGAGCCGTTGCGGTTTGTGCCGCGCGACAAGATCGTCGTCCTCGGGCTGATCAGTTCGAAGCTCCCCGAGCTGGAAGCAGTCGATACCCTTCGCCGCCGCATCGAAGAAGCCACCAGGTTCATCCCCATCGAGAACCTGGCGATTTCACCGCAATGCGGCTTTGCTTCGACGCAGATGGGCAACCTGCTCACCTGGGACGAGCAGCGGCGCAAGTTGGAACTGGTCGCTGAGGTCGCCCGCAAAGTCCTCACGTAGTCCAGGTCCACAGCCACCGGACTGCCCACTCCATCGTGGGTTGGCGCCGTGCTCGACCTCGACGGCTTGGGGTTACTCCAGGTTGTAGCGCGCGAACTGAGTGCTGGCCTTGGGCATGTCGCCCATAATCGCGATCAGGGCGGACATCTCCGCCGCCAGCGATTGCATCTGCTGCACCAGCCAGGTCTCGTAATCAGGGTCCGTGTCGATCGCGCCCAGGGCGAGCATCGCCAGCAGCGGACTGCCGTCGAGGTCGAACACCGGTACGGCCACGCCGCGCACGGCCTCGAACCGCTCGAACATGTCCACGGCATAGCCCTGTTGCTTGATGACTTCGAGCTGCTCTTCAAGGACCTCTGAGCTCACGATCGTCCGCGGGGTGTAGCTAACCAGTTCACCCACCTCGTAGAGGTACTGCCTTTCCTCCTTGGGAAGATAGGCCAGCAGCAGTTTTCCGTCCGCCATCGCGTGGGCCGGCTGCGAAACGCCGGGTTCGAAGTCAGGCGTGCCGCTTTCCTTGCCCGGCACGCGGGCCAGGTGGATGACACGTAGGCCGACGACCGTGCTCAAGGCGGTGTGGTGGCCGGCCAGGGCGGCGAGCCTCGTCAAGAAGACCCGGCCGTGCTGGACTATCGGGCTCGTGATCAGTCCTGTGGAGCCGATTCCCAGCATCTGCGTGCCCAGGCGATACTTCGCCGTGCGTGAGTTCTGTTCCACCCATCCGATGCTGATCAGGGTCGTCAGCATGCGGTGGACGCTCGCCGGCGATAGCTTGACCCGCGAGGACAGCTCCAGGACGCCCATGGGGTAGGGGTGCTCGGCCAGCGTCGTGATAATCCGCGCC
>DATDOP010000350.1:0-10321 GCA_035293185.1 Dehalococcoidia bacterium
GACGGCGCCACCGTCAACGACCTCAAGCGCCGCCTCGGGGCTGACTATCCCCGCGTGGAGCCGATGCTCCAAACCGTGGTCTGCGCAATCGATGACGAATACGTCCCCGCAGAGGCGTTCCTGCGTGAGGGCGTCGAAGTGGCGCTGATCCCGCCGGTCAGCGGCGGCGCCGTCGAGACCACGCCCGGCCTCTTCCGCCTCACCCACGAGGTCATGGACCCGCAGCAGCTCGTCGAGCTCGTCCGCCGCGACGAGGCCGGCGCCATCGCTCTGTTCTACGGCATCGTCCGCAACCACAGCGACGGCCGCAACGTCGAGCGCCTGGAATACGAAGCGCACGGGAGTATGGCGGTGCGCAAGATGCGCGAGGTCGCTGAGGAGACGAGGCGCCGCTTCCCCGAGATCAGCGAGATCGGCGTCTGGCACCGCGTCGGCGTGCTCGAAATCGGCGAGGCGAGCCTGCTGGTCGCCGTCTCCTCACCGCACCGCGCCCAGGCCTTCGCAGCCTGCCACTGGGCCGTCGACCGGGTCAAAGAGGTCGTGCCCGTGTTCAAGAAAGAACACTGGGCCGGCGGCTCCGCCTGGGTCGAAGGCCACGCTGTCGAAGAACCGAAGCCCTAGTCGTCGACTATTCAGTCCTGCTGCCTGCGCCAACGCCGGCTGTCGCCCGCTGCGCTGAGAAGCAGTCGTTGCAGTACACGGGGCGGTCCAGGCGCGGCACGAACGGCACCGTGGCCTCGCGGCCACAAGACGCGCACGTTATCGTCGCGCCACCTTCGCGCGGCATGCCCCCTGTGCGCTCCCGGCGGCGGTTTGCGCGACAGTTCGGGCAGCGCTGCGGCTCGTTCATCAGGCCCTTCTCCAGGTAGAAACCCTGCTCTCCGGCCGTGAAGATGAACGCCTCGCTGCAGTCCCGACAACTCAGAGTCTTGTCCTGGAATTCCATGTGGCCCCTCCCCCGCCCCGATCCCATCGAGGCCTTTGCAACGCACGCTAAAGCTTCGCAAACTTGCGTAATTCAGGCGGCGGGGGCCAAAAGTCTGGTGGATATTAGGTAAGGGCGATCAGGTTGTCAATACGTTCGAAGACGACGAGGTCGAAGGCGACTCAGCGGCCACCCTGGCGCCTCGGCGGCCGCTGCCGCGACATCGGCTCCACCCGTCCCCGGCTCACCCGCGGGCGGTCTCGCAAGTCGACACGGTACGCCGGAGCCGTGATCGGCACCTCCGTGCAGACACCCGGGTCGTTGAGCCGCGCCAGCACCCGCTCTTCGACCACGCGCGCCAGCGACTCCTCACTCGCCGTGAACACGGTGGGCAGGCGCGCCGCGTAGCGATGGTTGATCAGCTGGAACAACCGATCCCGCACCCACGACACGTCTGACTGCGCGCCGAGGTCGTCCAGGATCAACAGCGGTGCGTTCTTGAGCTGGTTGAAGCCCTCGAGAAACCCGGGGCCGGTCTCGTCGTTCATCAGGTGGCGCAGGTAGTCCAGCAGGTCCGCGACGAAGAAGAACACGGGCCGTTCGCCCCGCGCCCGGCAACGATTCGCGATCGCCGCCGCCAGGTGCGTCTTGCCGCACCCGTTGGGCCCGAAGAGCAACAGCCACCCCTCCGGCGCCTCGGCGAACTCCATCGCCGTGCGGTACGCGTTTTCCAAGCTCCAGCGCTCCTCCTGCTTGAGGTGCCCTACGGCGCTGTCGAACGTCTCGAACGTCATCTGCGCGATGCTTTGCAGCCCCAGCGAGTCCGGCAGGTTGACGTCGACGGCTCGCGTCGCAGCCTCCACGTAGTAGACGCGCGCGATCGCCGGGTCGGTGAGGCGCATGCGCAGCCGCTCGTCCAGCCGGTCGATGCTCAGGTTCGTCGTGACCACCGTGGGCAGCTGGGCGTTGTAGCGGTGGTTGAGGATCTGGAACAGCTTCTCCTGCGCCCATGCCGTGCTGCTCTGCGTGCCCAGGTCGTCCAGGATCAGCACCGGCGCAGCGCGCACTTGCTCCAGGAGCGCGTCGAAACCCATCTCAGAGTCCGGCTTGTATGAGGCACGCAGGTGGTCGAGCAGATCCGGTACGACCACAAACAGCGCCGGCTGTCCCTTCTCGATGCAGCGATTCGCGATCGCCGCGGCGACGTGCGTCTTGCCGGCGCCTGACGATCCATGGACTAGCATCCAGCCCTGCGGCTCCTCAGCGAACGCCCTCGCATCGCGCACCAGCCCGCGAAACAGATCGCGGTCCCGCGGGTTCGTGCTCCGGCCGTGCTCGATCAGGTTATCGAACGTCAGGCGCGTCAGCGGCCCCAGCGACGAGTAGCGCTGCAGCCGGGCCAGGCGCGTCTCCGCGGTCTCGGCGCGCACGCAGTCGCACGGCGTCGCTTTGCCGAAGTCCGGGTGATCCAGCGACACGTCGCGGCGCAGGAAGCCCGCCCCGCCGCAGCGCGGGCAGACGTCCTCTTCCGGCTCTACGGGGGCGCTACTGCCCGCCGCCGAGTTCGCGGTAGCGTCGGAGGAGCTGGGCTCGGGCGCTATTGCCCTCGCCAGAATCTCGTCCAGCCTTCTCACGCGTTCGTCCTTCCGTTGCCCATCTCTGCAAAATGCGTGACGCGTAGCGCCAGGAGCGCTTGTTCAGCAGCGCCGCCTCCCGCAGCGCCTCTTCCAGCCACTCGTATGGGTAAAGCTCCTCCGCTTCCTTGAGCTCCTCCGCGATCAGCGGCGTAATCGGCCCGATGTTCTCTTCGTAGAGCTGGAACACGCTGCCCTGTCGCGGCGCCGGAGCGCCCTGCGCCTCCGGCAGCGCCCGCCCCAGGTCAATCCGGCCCTCCCGGATCTGCTCCACGGCGCGCCGGTCCGACGGCGTATTCAGGAAATACAGCACGTCGGTGAGCTCCTCGTGCTCCAGTTCGAGACGCAGCAGGCTGCCCCGCGACACGGCCGCGCTGAGCCCTTTGCGCGCGCGTCCCGGCGCCTCGTCGCCGTCGCCGAGCGCCGCGTACAGCGGCGCCTCCGCCAGCAGCTCAGCCTCCGTGACGAAGCGCGGGTAACCCTTGCGACGGCCCAGCGCGTAGAACAGGTACAGCGTCACCCTCAGCTCATCCTCGTCCTCGATCTGCGGCAGCAACTCAGAGAAGAACACGCTCGGTATCGCCGTAGCCCGCGCCCCAGCGGGAAACCCCGCGAACGTAGACCGCACGCCCGCACCGCCCTGACTCACAGAGGTGCCGGCTTACTCATAGTGCAATCCAGCGACTGAGTTCCCCTCTCCGTAGACGGAGAGGGGTGAGGCGTGAGCTGAAACACGCTCCCTGGAGCCTCAACCAACGCCTCGTACCCCCATCGCGGCAGCCCCCTGCCCCACCGCCAGGTGGTCATCGGTAGCCTGGCTCCCCGGACGGCAGGTCGAAGTCTTCGAACTTCGAGATGTGGTCGCGGAAGCGCACCTCGATTGCGCCCGTCGGGCCGTTGCGGTGCTTGGCGATGATGATCGTCGCTTTGCCCTGCGGATACGGGTCCGACTGACGGTCCGGGTGCATCGCCTCCCAGTCGCCGCGGCTGACGTACATCTCTTCGCGGTAGATAAAGATCACCACGTCCGCGTCCTGCTCGATCGAGCCGCTCTCGCGCAGGTCGCTGAGCATCGGGATGTGCGGCTGGCGCTGCTCCGGCGCACGTGACAGCTGCGAGCCCGCGACGACCGGTACGTTGAGCTCGCGCGCCAGCTCCTTCAGGGAGCGCGTAATGAAGCTGATCTCCTGCACGCGGTTGTCGCTGCGGTTGCCGTGCACCAGCTGCAGGTAATCGACCACGATCAGGTCCAGCCCGTTGTCGCGCTTGAGGCGCATGACCTTGGCCCGTAGCTCCGGGATCTGCAGCGCCGCGGAGTCGTCCACGTAGATGTCGGCGCTGGAGAGCACGCCGTGCGCGTGCATGATCCGGCTCTCCTCCACCTCGCTGTGCAGTCCCAGACGCAGCCGCGCCGAATCGACACGCGCTTCCGCGGCGAGCAGACGCTGCGCCAGCTGCTCGCCCGCCATCTCCAGCGAGAACACCGCGACCTTCGCGTTCTGCCCCACCGCGGCGTTACGCGCGAAGTTCAGCATCAGGCTCGTCTTACCGACGCCCGTGCGCGCCGCTACGATGATCAGGTCCGAGGGGTTGAGACCCCCCAGCAGCTGATCGACCTGGCTGAGGCCGGTACGCACGTGCCCCGCGTACGGCGTCATCGTGTCCGCGTCCGGCGGGTCCAGGTACGGGTCGAGGAAGTCGCGGATGTGGACGAAGTCCCGCAGGCGCTCGCCGGAGCGCAGCGCGTAGACCAGCGACTCCGCCTTGCTCAGCGCCGCCTCCAGGTTCGGCCCGCCCTGGTACGAGATCTGCGCGATGTTCGTCGCCACCGAGAGCATCTGACGGTACGTCGAGTCGCGTTTGACGATCTGCGCGTAGTTCTCCACGCCGATCGGCGTCGGCAGGTTGAGGATCAGCTCGCTGAGGTAGGTCAGCCCGCCGACTTCCTCCAGCTTGCCGCGACGGTCCAGCTCGTGCGCGACGGTGACCTGGTTGATCGTCTCGTTGCGCTCCCACAACGCCACGCAGGCGTCGTACGTCCAGCCGTTGCTCTCGCGAAAGAAGTCAGACGGGCGCAGGATCGGTGCGACCTTGAAGATGGCTTCCTCGTCCACCAGCAGTGACGCGACGACCGATTCCTCGGCCTGGATATCGTGGGGCGGTAACTGTTCGAACACGGGTGCGGGAACCCGTCCTTTCGCTATTCCTTGCGTGGCCGACAGCGGACGGCCCGTGCATTTCCTACTTCAGTTGCTGGTCTCTATAAGCCAGTACGAATCACAGGGCGTGGCTTGAGTGGAGTGCTTGGAGGTCTGACGAACTCTGGCCCGACAAGCAACGTTGTCTTCTCGACCGGTTCTTCATCCTGTATTGCGAAGGTCTTCTTGATTTCGAGGATTTTGAGCGTCCCTGCGTCGGGGTCATACCAATCAGCACCCCTCGTATAGCCGGGAAATGGCTCCTCCGCCACGCCGAGGTACAGCTGCTTTCCATCATCTCGTTTGATGACTTCGTGGATGTAGCGGGTCATCGTCCTTACCTTCTTTGCAACCTATTCTGCATTGCTTGCTAGACTCGCCTTACGCCTCGCGCTCGGCCCGGCGGTCGAGCAGCCTGTCCGCCGATTGGCCCAGAAGCAGGCGCCCCAGCGTGCGGTGCCCCAAGGAGCCGGTGTGCTTGCGCCAGACGCTGCGCACGTCGTCAGCGGTCTGCGCCTGCTTCAAGGCTCGCTCCGCGTCCTTGATCGCTGCTTCGTACTCCGCCTCATTCATGCCGGGGTGAGCTACTCGTCTTCGTCCTCATCAGCGTCCTTTTCGTCTTCCTCATCCTCGTCATCGTCCGCAGCCTTGGCCGCCTTCGCCTTCGCCCTGGACTTGGCTTTCGGCGCTTCTTCCTCTTCCCCTTCGCCCTTGACCCGCACGGTCAGCTGGGCCTTGACGTTGCGCGTCAGAATCACCGACACCTCGTACGTCCCGACCTCTTTGATCGGCGTCGCCAGCATTACCTGCCGGTGCTCCAGCTTGCTGCCGGCGTGCGCGCTCACCGCATCGGCGATGTCGGACGCGGTCACGGACCCGAACAGACGCCCCTGCTCCCCAACCTTCGCTTCGATGATGATCGGCGACTTCGTCAGCTTGCCGGCCACCGTCTGCGCGGCTTCGTCCAGCTTCTCCTGCTCCTTGGCTAGCGCCCGGGCGCGCTTGTCCGCCTGCTGCATCGTGGATGTGGTCGCCGCGGCCGCCAGCTTACGCGGCAGCAGGAAATTGCGGGCATAGCCGTCGGCGACATTCTTGATCTCGCCCGCTCGAGCCACCCCGTCTACGTCATCGAGAAACACAACACGCAATTCGTTCGCTCCTTATCGCGCGGGCAAACTAATCCGACCTCTGCTGCCTGTCCTCCAGAAGGCTGAAGGACGACGGGGCAGGCAGCGGAAGTCGGATTGGGCGATTCTGGACTCCCGCTTGGCCCAAATCAATGCCTTTTCGGTGGGGTTGCCAGCAAAAGTTATCCACATATCAAAGCGTCAGCTTTCCACCTTGTATAGAACACCTGTGCGTGCCACTATGTCAAGCCGCAAGGCCCTCACCCTTGATCATGCTTCACCACTCAGGGCTTGTTCCAGCCCGCTTTCGTAGGCCGCGCGCAGCTCCGTCAACGCCGCGTCAATCGCCCCCGCGATGCGCAGCCGATCGCCGCCTGTCACACCCAGGCGTGAGTAGGGCACCTCGTTGCGCTCCAGCAGCGCCTCGACCTCCCCGGCGTGGTCCGGGCTCACCGACACCACCACTCGCGACGCCGTCTCGCCGAACAGCGCCGCGTCTCGCCGGGCGTCGATTTCGAGGTTCTCGCTCGCGAAGCCCGTGGTGCCCAGCAGGCAGGCCTCCGCCAGCGCCACCGCCAGCCCACCGTGCGAGCAGTCGTGCGCCGAACGCAGCAGGCCGTCCGCCGCGGCGTCGACCAGCCAGCGCTGCACCCGCGCCTCGCACGCCAGGTCGATCCGTACCGAACCGGCGACCTTGCCGTGGAACTGCCGCAGATACTCGCTCCCCGCCAGCTGGATCGGGTCGCCCGGCAGCAACTCGCGCCCGTCCTCGCGCGTGGTCGTTGCACCGATCAGGTATACGGCGTCACCGGCACGCTGGAAGCCCGCCGGCACCGCCTTCGAGACGTCGTCGAGCACCCCCAGCGCGCCGATCACCGGCGTAGGGTAGATCGCCGTGCCGTCCGATTCGTTGTACAGCGAGACGTTGCCGGACACGACGGGCACTCCCAGCGTCTCGCAGGCCGCCGCCATCCCCCGGATGCACTCCTCCAGCTGAAAGTACACGTCCAGGCGCTCCGGGTTGCCGAAGTTGAGGCAGTCCGTGATCGCCACGGGCCGGGCGCCGGTGCACGCCACGTTGCGCGTCGCTTCCGCCACTGCCATCGCACCGCCCGCGAACGGGTCCAGGTACGTCTTCACGCTGTCGCCGTCCGTCGAGACCGCGATCCCGCGTGGCGCCGCCTGCTTGATCCGCAGCACCGCCGCGTCGGAGCCCGGCCCGACGACCGTGTTCGTCAAAACCTGGTGGTCGTACTGGCGCCAGATCCAGCGCTTGTGCGTGATCTCCGGCGAGGCCAACAGCTGCAGCAGCGCCGCGTTGGCGTCCGCCGGGCCCTCCTCCCAGGCGACGATGTCCGGCAGGAACGCCAGGTCGTACGTCTGCAGCTCGTCCAGGCCGCGCGGCTTGACGCCCTGGCGCCGGTACTCCGGCGCGTCGGTGAAGATCTGCGCCCGCACGCGCACGCACACCTCGTCGCCGTCGCGGATGCGCACGATGCCATCGTCCGTGACCTGCCCGATGACGTCGCAGTGGACCTCCCAGCGCCGAAAGTGCGCCATCACGTCCGCTTCGTGTTCCTGCTTGGCGATGACGATCATCCGCTCCTGCGACTCGCTGAGCATGACCTCCGCAGGCGTCATGCCGGTCTCGCGCCGCGGCACCAGCGCCACGTCAATATCGATCCCCGAATCGCCGCGCGCCGCGCACTCCACCAGCGAGCTGGTCAGCCCCGCGGCGCCGCAGTCCTGCAGCCCGACGATCCAGTCGCCGTGCCGCTCCGCCAGCTCCACGCAGGCCTCCATCAGCAGCTTCTCGAGGAACGGGTTGCCCACCTGCACCGTCGGCCGCAGCTCCTCCTGACCCGCCTCGAACGTCCGCGACGCCAGCACGTTCGCCCCGCCGATGCCGTCCCGTCCCGTGTCCGCGCCGACCAGGATGATCGGGTTGCCTACGCCCGTCGCGACGGCCCGCAGCAGCTGGTCGCTGCGCGCCACGCCTACGCACATCGCGTTCACCAGAGGGTTGCCGTCATACGACTCCGAAAACGAGACCTCGCCGCCCACCGTCGGCACCCCAAGGCAGTTCCCGTACCCGCCAATCCCTGCCACGACGCCACGAAATAGGGACCGGTTATGCGCAAACCGGGCTTCGTCAGAATCCGTTCCGCGACCACCGGCGGTAGCCTTATGCCCCCACGCCAGTGGGCCGAAGCGCAGCGAGTCAAACAACGCTATCGGCCGCGCGCCCATCGCAAAGATGTCGCGCACAATGCCGCCGACGCCCGTCGCCGCGCCCTCATACGGCTCAATCGCCGAAGGGTGGTTGTGCGACTCCACCTTGAACACGACGCAGTAACCGCCGCCGATGTCGACGGCGCCGGCGTTCTCGCCGCCGCGCGTGGTCAGCACCTGTGGCCCCGTGCTGGGGAACAGGCGCAGCAGCGGCTTGCTGTTCTTGTAACCGCAGTGTTCGCTCCACATCGCGCCGAACATACCCAGCTCTACGTCGTTCGGCTCCCGGTCCAGGAGGCCGACGATCTGCTCGTACTCGGCGACGGAAAGGGCGATGAGGGCCAGTGTCTCGGCGTCTCGGGGCACCTCTCGATTCTAAGGCCGGCCCGGACAAGGCGCCACTGCTTAATCCCCTCTCCCTGAAGCGAGAGGGTTAGATGGGGGGCGTCCCTAGCGACGATAAGAGGACACGTCCCTGTGGGAGGTCCACTACGTGCGCAGCCGTGGTCGCAGTGGTCCCCGGGTTCAGGGCCGGGCGTAATGCCACCAACCGCCGTCAACAACCGCAGATGCCGCGGGTTTCAACCTGCGGTATCGCCCACCGCCGTCGAACCCGCCCCAGCGCTTCGGCCTTCAGGCTGGCGTCTTCCTCAGCCCTTCGCCCGCGCCGCCGCCGTCTCCCGGTTCGGCGCCCACAGCTTGCACCACCACGGCCCGCCGACCACCATATCGACCTCCCGGTGTCCGCAGTAACCGATGCCCTCGCGCAACTCCTGGTAGTAGCGGCAGTTGTCGCAGCGGTCGTCATTCGTGCTCTCGGGCCACAAATCGGCCTCTTCGACGCGCGTCTTCAGTTCCTTTGCAGACTGTGCCATTTCGGTTCTCCTCCCCTCGGACCAGGCGGCCCGGCGACCATCTTACTTCTGATACGAGCCGCCTGTTCGCCGTTCATTGACTTGCGCCGCGACCGCTCCTAGACTCCGGCCATCGACCATAGGGGGTTCGCCATGCCAATGACATTCCGACAGCTTCACCCGCACTTCGTCGGCGAGGTCACCAGCCCCATCGAGCTGCGCAGCCTCATGGACGAAGCCACGCTGGCCGAGATTCGCGCCGGCATGGACCAATACGGCATCCTCGTCTTCCACAACCAGGCGTTCTCCGACGAGGAGCAGCTCGCGTTCGCCGAACGCCTCGACGGTCAGCTCAACCGCAACCGCGTCCTGGACAAGAAGCGCTGGAACAACGACGCCCTCGTCGACATCTCCAACCTCGATGAGACGGGCGAGATCCTCGACACCTACAGCCGGCGCCGCATGTACAGCCTCGGCAACCGCCTCTGGCACACCGACGCCTCGTTCAACGACCCTCGCGGCCGCTACTCCATGCTCCACGCCCGCGAAGTGCCTGCGGTCGGCGGCGATACCGAGTTCGCCGACCTGCGCGCCGCCTACGACGCCCTCGACGACGCCACGAAGGCGCTGATCGAAGACCTCAAGGCGCATCACTCCGTCATGCACTCGCGCGCCTTCCTCGGCTTCGAGGACTTCACCCCGGAAGAGGCCACGCGGCTCGCAGGCGCCGTCCACGCGCTCGTGCACACCATCCCCGGCTCGGGGCGCAAGTCGCTCTACATCGCCTCCCACGCCTCGCGGATCATCGATTGGCCCGTCCCCGACGGCCGTCTCCTCCTCCTCGAACTGCGCGACCACGCCGTCCAGAAGGAGTTTCGCTGCACGCACCGTTGGTCCGTCGGTGACCTCGTGATCTGGGACAACCGCTGCACCATGCACCGCGGCCTGCCCTACGAAGACACGAAGTACCGCCGTGAGCTGCGCCGCGTAACCACGCTCGACCTGCCGCGGCCTGTCCCGGAAACTCGACCCGCGATTGCCATCGAGGCGCGCTAGCCCTTTACGCGGTCGTCACGTCGCAGCCGGTGAGGCTTGCTCCTCGGCCGTCGTCCTGCCGCCGCCCGCCGGTGGCATCTCGATGCGCCGGTAGCTGCCCACGAACAGCGCCACGAAGCACCAGAAGCTGAGGATCAGCAGCCCGCTCACCACGATCACCGAGGGCGCTCCGACCCCGTCGACGAGCAGGCCGACCGGCACCAGCAGGAAGCTCCCCAGTGAGCCGTTGATCTGCTGCAGGCTGGATACCCGCCCGTAATACTCAGGTTCGCTCGAGGCCAGCGTGAGCGTGCTG
>DATDOP010000351.1:0-3306 GCA_035293185.1 Dehalococcoidia bacterium
GCGGGAGCTTCGGCGCGCTACCGGTCACAACGTTGAGACGGCCGAGCTTGGCCGCCTGCTCAAAGAAACGGTGATTAAGCCGGACTGCTTCTGATCTTGAAGTCCCTTTCTCGCGTCCAATGTGCCGAATGGGCATGGGTATGTTCCGGCCAAGCCGGCCGCGCCGCAGTGCGGCTCATGGTCTGAGGTACAGATCGCGGGTTCGTCTGGGCGACCTAGCTGCACGCCTTTAGGCCCCCGTCCCCTTGTCATTCCGAGGCACGAGGAATCTCGCCCCGTCAGACCACGCAGCGCATCCTGAGCCGCGGCGAAGGACCCATTCGCGGCGAGCCCGAGGGGTGTCCCCCCGAACCTCCTTCCTCCTTTAAGGGGGTAGGGGCGGAGCAGCGCGCGAGCGATGCGCAGCAAAACGTGGCAATCTAAGGAGTCCTCGCATCTGGCGGACGCGTCTCTGTTCTCTCAAAGGAGGAACCTCAAGTGTCAACCGACTCCACTGGTCTTCTCGCCGTCTGGATGGACCTGCCCCAACCCCTCGAAGACGACTTCAACCGCTGGTACAACGAGGAACACCTCGTAGACCGCATGGCCTTCCCCGGCTTCCAGCGCGTGCGCCGCTACGTCTCCGTCAACGGCGCTCCCAAGTACGTCGCGCTCTACGACGTCACCGATGAAGCGATGACCAGCGAGCCCTACGTGCACGCCCGCAAGAACCCCACGCCCTGGACTCAGAAGGTCACCGGCGCCTGCACCACCAACATCCGCAACGAGTACAGGCTCGTCAAATCGATCGGCGAGTCGCCCTCCACGCCCGCCCCCTACCTGCTCATGGTCTGCCTCGAGACCGACGATGAGCACGACGCCGAGCTCAACCGCTGGTACGACGAGGAGCACCTCGCCGCGCTGCAGTCCGTCTCCGGCTGCCACTCCGCGAAGCGCTACCGCGGCACCGACATCGCCACGGGCTTCCCCAAAAACCTCGCGATCTACGAGCTCGACGCGCCCGAGGTCCGCACCAGCGCAGCCTGGAAGACGGCGGCAGATACGCCGTGGACGTTGAAGATGCGCACCTACTTCCGGCCCAACCGCCGCGACACCATGGGTCAGCTGATCAAGACCATCGAGAAGTAGGGTTCCTCCGGCGCCGTATCCGTGTTTCGCGGCGGCGCTTACGGTGAATCGCGCATAGCAGCGCCGCGCCGGGCATGAGACTCTGCAGCCATGCAGCTCAGTCCCTCCCGGCCCAACCTCCGCCTCGTCGCCTCCAACGGCGAAATCATCGCGCCGCCTGCCGGCGCCACGCTGGCCGAGCGCCTGCTCGATTTCGCCGGCGTCAGGCCCGGCCTGCGCGTCATCGAGTTCACCTTCGGCCCCGGCCGCCTCGGCTGGCGCTTCCTCTCGTCCGGCTGCGAGGTCGTCAGCGTTGACCTCTCGGAGCTCCCGGCGAATTCCATCCCTGAAGAGTGGCTCGGCGCCTTCGATCTCGCAGTCACCGCCTGCGCGCTGCACCAGGTCAAAAACCCGCAGCGCCTGCTCGCCGATGTCGCCTCCTGCGTCCGTCCCGGCGGCATCTGCGCCGGCCTCGAACCCGCCCACACAGACTTCGACTCCCCGGACCTCCGTGACTGCGCAACCTCGGCCGGCCTCGCCCTCTTCCACGCATCGGAGCAAACACCCAACTCAGCCCTATTCTGGCGCGCCCAGGTCCCCACCCTCCAGTTCGTCCCTGCCCCCACCCTCTCCCTAGCCGCCTAACGTCCCCCCGTCCGCTCTTTGCCTCTTTGCCCGTCTGCCCGCCTGCCCGCCTGCCCGCCTCCCCGCATGCCCTATGCCCTATGCCTATGCCTATGCCCTATGCCTATGCCCTATGCCTATGCCCTATGCCCTATGCCCTATGCCTATGCCCTATGCCCCATGCCCTATGCCGTACCCAGGGATGCACTCCCCTCGCTCACTCTGTACGCTTACCGCGCAATCGTGTCGCTAGCTAGAGGAGCATCAGATGATCGTCGGGCAGGGTGAGCACCGTTACGAGCTGGTCGAGGGCTGGGAGCAGCTCCCACGCGACTGGCACCACGGCGACGTCGCCGGCGTCGCCACCGACGCCCAGGACCGCGTCTACGTCTTCAACCGCAGCGAGCACCCGCTGATCGTCTACGGCCGCGACGGCGCCTTCATCAAGTCCTGGGGCGAAGGCGTCTTCAAACGTCCCCACGGCATCACCATCCACGCAGGCCTCGTCTACCTCGCCGACGACAGCGACCACACGGTGCGCAAGTTCACCCTCGAGGGCGAGCTGCTGCAGACGCTGGGCACCCTCAACCAGCCCTCCGACACCGGCTACAAGGCCCCCTCCCTCACCACGATCGCGCGCGGCGGCGGCCCCTTCAACCGCCCCACCCGTCTCTCCGTCGCCGCCAACGGCGACCTCTACGTCTCCGACGGCTACGGCAACGCCCGCGTCCACCGCTTCTCCGCCAAAGGTGAGCTGCTGCAGTCCTGGGGTGGTCCCGGCACCGGGCCCGGCCAGTTCAACCTGCCCCACAGCGTTTGGGCCCACAGCGACGGTCGTGTCTTCGTCTGCGACCGCGAAAACGAGCGCGTGCAGATCTTCAGCCCGGAGGGCGAATACCTCGACGAGTGGACCAACATGAACCGCCCCGGCGACCTCTGCATCGACGCCGGCGGCAACGTCTACATCGGCGAGATGAACTGGTGGCAGGGCCACTTCGCGCTGACGGGCTTCCAGTGGACCGAGAACCGCATGGCGCGCATGACCGTCCGCGATCTCGAAGGCAACGTCCTCTCCCACTTCGGCGACGAGGTGCAAGACCAGGACCCCTGCGCCGCCGCGAAGTTCACCTCACCCCACGGCATCTGCGTCGACTCCAACGGCGACATCTACGTCGGCGAGGTCAGCCAGACCTCCTACGAAGGCACGATGTACCGCCCCGGCTGCCACTCGCTGCAGAAGTTCCGTCGCGTCTAGTCGGGCGCGGCTCCGCGCGCCGGACGCGGCGTCTTCGTCGGCGTCGGCGTCGCGGTCGGCGTGTTCGTCGGCGTGGCGGTGGGCGGGACGTCGGTGGCCTGCGCCTCCGGCGGCATCGGCGTGCTCGTGGGCCGCACGTAGAACACCGTGCGCACCGTCCGCGTCTTCACGTACACCGTGCACACCAGCTCAACCTGGTCAGCCGTCGCCGGCGTGACCTTGAGCGCGTACTCGTCGTCCGGCCCCGTGCCCTTGACGGTCGGTGCGGTGTCCAGCAGGACTGTCGAGTCTGATTCCTTCGTCACGCTCGCCGGCAGGGC
>DATDOP010000352.1:0-5349 GCA_035293185.1 Dehalococcoidia bacterium
CTTCGATGTGCTGCAGCGTGATCGCGTGGCAGTTGGCGACTTCGTCCAGCCGCAAGGGATCAGACCTCGACGGCGACGGGCATGACCATGGGGCGGCGGTGGATCTCGTTGTAGAGGAACTTGGCGACCGCCTCGCGCACCTTGAGGTTCACCGCAGACCACTCGACGATGTGCTCGCCCTCGGCGCCGAGTGCATCGACCACGCAGTCCTTCGTCCGCTCCAGCAGGTCGTCCGACTCGTCGATGCTGGTGACGCCGCGCGAAACCACGTCCGGGCGGCCGACGAGCTTGCCCGTGTGCTTGTCGACGGCGAGGACGATGACCACCATACCGTCGGTGGCCAGGTGCTGGCGGTCGCGCAGGACGATCTGGTCCACGTCGCCGACGCCGAGGCCGTCGACGTAGACGTAGTCCGCTGGGATGCGGTCGTCCATGGTCGCGGTTTCGCCGTCGAGCTCCAGGACGTCGCCATCGACGAGGACCAGGGCGTTTGCTTCCGCCACGCCCATGAGGCGCGCGAGCTGCGCGTGCAAGACGAGGTGGCGGTATTCGCCGTGAATCGGCACGAAGAACTTCGGCTTGATCAGCGCCTGGATGATCTTCAGCTCTTCCTGGGCGGCGTGGCCGCGGACGTGGATGTTGTCGGTGCGGTTGTACATGACGCGCGCGCCGAGCCTGAACAGGTTGTCGACGTTGCGGTAGACCAGCGACTCGTTGCCGGGGATCGGCGAGGCGGAGAGCACGACGGTATCGCCCTTCTGAATCTGGACGTGCTGGTGATCGCCGTTAGCCATGCGCGTCAACGCCGACGTCGGTTCGCCCTGGCTGCCTGTCGTTATGACAACAACGTCTTCGGCGGGCGTCGTCTTGAGCTCGTTGACATTAAGGGTTAGCTCGCGCGGGAAGTCGAGGTAGCCGCGCTCGCGGGCCATCTGGACGTTGTCCATCATGCTGCGGCCCGTGACGAAGACCTTGCGGCCCGTGATGTCCGCCGCGTCGATGATCTGCTGGACTCGGGCGATCAGCGAGGCGAAGGTTGCGACGATCACGCGTCCCTCGGCTGTGCTCATGATCTGGGTCAGGGCTTCACCGACCACCTGCTCGGAGGGCGTGTAACCGGGCACTTCGGCGTAGGTCGAGTCGGCGAGGAGGAGCAGGACGCCCTCTTTGCCCAGCTCAGCGAGTCGCGAGAGGTCGGTTAGCTGCCCCATCACGGGGGTATGGTCCAGCTTGAAGTCGCCGGTATGGATGACGACGCCGACGGGCGTATGGATCGCGTAGCCCACGGAGTCCGGCACGCTGTGCGCCACCTGGAAGGCCTCGACACGGAACACGCCGACCTGCACCGTCTCGCCGGCGAGGATGGTGCGCATGTCGGTGGTGGCCTGCAGGTGGTGCTCCTTGAGCTTGACGCCCAGGAGCCCAGACGTGAGGGGGGTGCAGTAGATCGGCGCCTGGACGCGGCGCAGGATGTAGGGCAGCCCGCCGATGTGGTCCTCGTGGCCGTGGGTGAGGAAGATGGCCTTGAACTTCTCGCGGTTCTCCTCGATGTAGGTCACATCGGGGATCACGAGGTCGATGCCGAGCATGTCCTCTTCGGGGAACATGAGGCCGGCGTCGATGGCGATCATGTCGTCGCCGTACTCGAGCAGGAGCATGTTCTTGCCGATCTCGCCGAGACCGCCCAGGGGGATAACGCGTAGCTTGTTGGCATTGGGCACTAGAACAGCTTCCCCTGAGCGGGCTCCGGTTCCGGCGCCGCGACGGGCGCCAGCTCCTGCGGCGGGGGTGTGTAGTCTCGCCGGGCCTGCTCCAGGTAGGCGGGAATCTTCTTGAAGTCGTCCTCGATGGTCTTGCGCAGCGAGCCCTGGTGGAGGGCCGCCGCCGGGTGGTACATGGGGACAATCCAGATGCCGTTGAGCTTGCGTCCCTGGCCGTGCACTTTGCCGATCGGCGTGCCGGGCAGGAAGCGCGCCAGCGAGTAGCGGCCCAGCGTGACGATGACGCGGGGCCGGATAATTTCGAACTGCTCGCCGAGCCAGTGGGAGCAGGAGCTGATCTCCTCCGGCAGGGGGTCGCGGTTGCCCGGCGGGCGGCACTTGATCACGTTGCCGATGAACACTTCGGTGCGCTTGAGGCCGATGCTGCCCAGCAGTTGCTCCAGAAACTGCCCGGCGGCGCCGACGAACGGCCTGCCCTGCTGGTCTTCGTAATAGCCGGGCGCTTCGCCGACGAGCATGATCTCGGCGTCCACGGGGCCTTCGCCGGGGACGGCGCGCGTGCGTTGCGTGCCTAACGGGCAGGCGTAACAGCCGTTGACGCCGGCGTTGAGCCGGGAAAGGGCGCTCTGCTTCTCTTCGATGGCTACCATGGCTGCACCGCCAGCGCCGCGCAGAAGACGAGGCGCCGCGGCGCCTCGTTACGAATCTCAAAGACGGCGGTTTGGATGACTGACAAACGCGTCACGTACCTCGTGTGGAGTACTGCGATCCTAGCATCGCCATCGGGGCCAGTCAACGATTAACTGATAAGCTGATATAGCGGTATGCTCGCTAGACCCGTGGGATGATCGGGGTGTTTTCGACGAACTTGGCCATGAGGATACCAACGAAGTAAAGGACGATCATCGGGACGGCGACAAGGGCCTGCGTTATCGGGTCGATCGACGGTGTGACGATCGCGGAGATGATGAACGCGCCGACGATGGCGTAGCGCCACCATCTCAGCAGCTTGCGCGAATGGACGATGCCGACTTTGGCAAAAGCCATGACGAACAGCGGCGTCTGGAAGACGAGGCCGGTGACCAGCATCAGCTTGGTCGCGAAGCCGATGTACTTCTTGACGGAGATCAGCGGCGTCGCCAGATCGCCGGGGGGCTTGAGCAGGAAGTTCAGCGCCGGCGGCATTTCCACGTAGTAGGCGAAGGCGCAGCCACCGACGAACGCGAGGCTGGCAAAGACCACGATGAAGTAGGTCCACTTCTTCTCCGTGCGCGTGAGCCCCGGCGTCACGAAGCCAAGGATCTGGTAGACGATGATCGGCATCGAGAGGACGAGGCCGACCAGGAGGCTGACCTGGAAGAACGTGCTCCAGAACTCCAGCGGATCCGTGAAGACCAGGCTGAAGTTTTCGACCCTGGACTCTGCCGGACGTTTGAGCCATTTGATCGTTTCCGTGGTCATGGCGGCGTTCCAGAAATCGGGGACCACCGTGTAGGAGTACGCCGCGCCCGCACCGGCTGCGATGAGCAGGACGATCAGGAACCAGCGCTTGCCGGCGTGTTGCACCCTGGACGCGACCGTCAGTAGCAGGACCACCGCGGCGATGCCCGCGGCGGCGACAGAGAACGACGCGACCATCGCAATCGCCAGCGACGCTCCGCAGATCATCAGACGGCTGCGCAGCTCCTGCAGATGACCGAGGATCGTCAGGTTGGCGCCGCGGCCGTCGTCCTCCGGGTCCTTGTCAGTCGTTGGTGGGTTTGGCGTTGCTACGCTCATCTACTCGCTGCGGCGCCGCCGGGGCGCTCGCCGGGGCTTCTCCGGGACGTACCAGGGCTTGTCTGCGGCCGGCTCGGCGGGTTCATCGCCGTTCGTGCCGTTGGCCGCGGGTTGGGCGTCGGCGTTGCGCGCGCCGTCTATGGGCACGACGTTTGAGGGTTCGGCCTTCGCCGCCTCGAGGTCGCCGGCCTCTTCGATGTCCCGCGTGACCTTGGTGAGCTCCTTGCCGATGTCGCCGGTGTGGCGAGAGACCACGCTGGTGATCTCCTTCCAGTCCTCGCGACTGACGTTGGCTTCTTTTTCGAGCTCCGCAACGACGTTATTGAAATCGCCCATCATGTAGCGGGCGTAGGCGCGCGCCTGGCGGATCCAGCGGGCGAGGTCGGCGGCGACGCCGGGCAATCGGTCCGGACCGACCACGATCACCGTGAGCATCATGATCACCATGAGCTCCAGAATGCCGATGCCGAACATCTGCATCCTAGCTATCCCCTCTGCATCCGGTGCACCGGCCCAGCGTCTTCATGTATGAAGCTCCGCAAACAGATTACCCCAAACATAAATACGCCGCACGGACGCGCGGAGATGCCGCGACGTGGCCTTAACGCGGTGGGGCCTGCAGAAGGGGAGGTGGTCAGCGGGCCACGGGATTGCCGCGCCTCGCTGACGCGATGGCTCGCAATGACAGCGTGGGGAGGACGCGTGGAGACGCCGCGACGTGGCCTGCTACGCACGGGCCTGCCATTGGGAGGTGGTCAGCCGGCCACGAGATTGCCGCGCCTCGGTGACGCGATGGCTCGCAATGACGGCGTGGGAGGACGCGCGGAGACGTCGCGGGACAGCAAAGAGCCAGGCAATGCCTGGCTCGGGATGGCTGGTGAAGGAACCGGTGCGGCTAGCTGTCTTCGATGCCGAGGTCTTTGAGGTAGTCGATGGCGTCCTGGACGCTGACGATCTTCTCGGCGTCTTCGTCCGAGATCTCAAGCGCCTTGCCTTCTTTGCTGAACTCCTCTTCGAGGGACATGATCAGCTCAACGAGGTCCAGCGAGTCGGCGTTGAGGTCATCGACGAACGAGGCGGACGGTACGACCTGATCCTCGTCAACTCCAAGCTGGTCAACGACGATCTTCCGCACTCGCTCATACACGGTTGCCAAGGTTATTCACCCTCCTGCACCACGGCCCTGTCCGGGGCGCTAACTGACCCAAGGACGCCGTTAATGAATCTCCCTGAGCTTTCGCTGCCGTACTTTTTGGCCAGCTCCACAGCTTCATTTATGGCTGCGCCGACCGGTGTCAGATTATCCACTAAGAATTCTCTTATCGCAATACGAAGTATGTTCCTGTCGATGGGCGACAATTGCTCCGCCGGCCAGAGCGGCGCGGTGCGCTCGATGACGGCGTCGATCTCCGCGCGATGCGCCAGGACGCCGCCGAGCAGCGAACGCGCGAAGTCCGGCAGCGCGTCTTTGAGGTGATACTCCCCGATCAGCCGCTCCAGCGATTCCGAGGGGTCGTGCGCGGCGACGTCCATCTCGTAGAGGGATTGCAGGACGAGCTCGCGCGCGAGACGGCGTGGGGCCGCCATGGCGTTAGGTCAGGCCGCCGTCGACGGCGATGACCTGCCCCGTGAGGTAAGAGGCTTCGTCAGAGGCGAGGAAGGTGACGAGCGGCGCGATCTCGTCGGGGCGGCCGTCGCGGCCCATGGGGATGCGCGCGAGGATCTGCGCCCACTGCGACTCGTTGAGTACCAGGGTCATCGCCGTCTTGACGATGCCGGGCGCCACGGCGTTGACGGTGATGCCCCGGCTGGCGATCTCGCGGGCGAGCGAGCGCGTGAAGCCGATCTG
>DATDOP010000353.1:0-13549 GCA_035293185.1 Dehalococcoidia bacterium
TTTGCCGGTCTCGCGGGTGCCGGGCGGGCCGAGCAGCAGCGGCAGGCGTTCGTAGCGCCCGTACATCGCCTGAAAGGCAATCGAGGCGAGGTCGAGGTAGTGGTCCTCGTGCAGGTGGCTGAGGACGACCGCGTCGATCGACTGCAAGTCGATACCGAGGCAGAGCGCCTGCCTGATTGCCCCCGGGCCGCAGTCGAGCATGATCGTGTGGTCTTCGCTCTGGAGGATGTAACCAGAGCTGGCGCGTTGGGCGGTGAACGGGCCGGCGGCGGTGCCGCAGAGCGTGAGCTTCATCCAGGCCCCCCAGGATCCAGGTAGCGAACCGTCTTTCGAGTCTAGAGCCTCGGGAGGATTAGACGAAGGGCCGTGTGTAAACGTTTATTCAAACCGCAGGACGCGCAATCGGGCGGTGGTCTCGGGTAGAGTACGTCCGGGCTCTGCGAGGGCCCATTCAGCCGTCCGAGTTGCCAGGAGCAGGCGCGTGGCATCGCTAAGCCGTCAATTGTCCGAGTGGGTTGCCAACCTCCAGTACAAAGACCTGCCGCCGGAGGTGGTCGACCGGGCGAAGGGCCTGACGCTGCACGGGCTGAGCTCCGCGCTGCTGGGCCACGGCATGCAGGCGGGACAGCAGGCGCTGCGTCTGATGCAAGAGGAGGAGGGCGGTGGGGCAGGCGTCGCGACGGTGCTGGTGGACGGGACGAAGCTGACCAAGGGCGGGGCGGCGTTCGTCAACTCGGAGCTGATCTACGCGGGGGGCAAGTGGGATACGTTCCGTATGCTCACCCACCCCGGCTGCAACATCCTGCCGACGGGCCTGGCGGCCGCGGAGGTGGAAGGGGCGTCCGGGGAGCAGTACATCACGGGCATCGTCGCGGGGTACGAGGTCATGGAGCGCATGGCCGCCGACTTCATCCCGACGGTGATGGCGCGGGGCTTCCACGCCGGGCCGGTGTTCGGCATCTTCGGCGCGGCGGTGGCGGCCGCGAAGGTGATGGGGATGAACGCCGAGCAGATCCACGGCGCGATCGCGCAGTGCGTCAACCTGGCGGCGGGGAACCTGGAGGGCGGGCGCAGCGGCGGCAGGTCGCTGCGCGAAGGGGGGGCGGTGCGCAACGCGCTGCTGGCGGTGGCGCTGGCGAAGCAGGGAATGCGCGGCGGCGAGACCGTCCTGGAGGGCGAAGCCGGGTTCTACCACTCCTACGCGGGCAACAACACCGGCGAGCTCGCCTACGCGTTCGCCGGACCGAAGCAGACGAGCCTCGAGAGGATCGTCGAGGGGTTGGGGGAGCGCTGGCAGTTCCTGGAGACGCTGTATCGCATCTACTCAACGGCGGGCTTCAACATCGCGCACGTCGACGTGACCGCGGCGCTGTGCACGGAGCACGACATACCGGCCGAGGACATCGACAGAATCGAGGCGGTGGTCAACTGGATGGAGACGCAGTACCCGAGCCCGGCGTTCCCCACGCCCGGCAGCGACGGTCAGCCACGGCCCGGCAGCACGCACTACTTCTCGGCGTATGGCGCCGTCGAGCGGGGGTTCCCGCTGCTGAAGGCGGGACCGGGCCCGGACGACCCGCCGGCGGTGCTGGAGCTGATGCAGCGCGTGACGCTGATCCCGTCCGAGACGCAGACGCTGTTCGGGCCGGCGGTGACGGTTTACACGAAGGACGGCAAGAAGTACACGCGCGAGGGGACGGGGCGCGAGTTCATCTGGGACTTCGACGAGGAGGTCCGGCGAATCGGCGGAATCGTGCCGGGCCTGCCGATTTCGGAGGCGCGCTACGGCCGGCTGATAGAGGCGTGCCGCCGGTTAGAGACGCTGCCGAGAGCAGACGAACTGATTCGCCTGACGATCGCGGAGCGCTAATCCAGACGAGGTAGAGGTATGGACCTGGGAATCAACGGCAAGCGCGCGCTCGTGACGGGCGCCAGCAGCGGGATCGGCAGAGCGTGCGCGATCGAGCTGGCGAGGGAGGGGGCGCGGGTGTGCGCCGTGGGGCGTAACGAGCAGCGACTGGCAGAGGTGGTGAAAGAGATGGCACAAGCCGGCGGCGAGGCATTTTCGGTGTCGGCGGACCTGAGCACCGAGGCGGGGTGCCGCGAGGCGATGAGCGCCTGCACGACGCGTTGGGGCGGCATCGACATCCTGGTCAACGTCGCGGGCGCGGCCCAGAACGCCCACGTGATCGATGAGCTGACACCCGCCGTAATCGACGACGCGTTGGGGTTGAAGCTGTACAGCTACCTGCGGCTATCGCAGATGGCGTTTCCATACATGACGGCGCAGGGCTGGGGGCGCATCGTCAACATCGCGGGGGCAGCGGGCACCGGCCCAACCGCGACGAACCTGCCGGCGAGCTTCGCCAACGTGAGCATTCTGAACATGACGCGGGCGTTGTCCGATGCAGGCGTCAAGGACGGCATCCTGGTGAACACGATCTGTCCCGGCCTGACGAACACGCCGCGTACGCGCGAGCACCGTCGCGTCGCGGCGCAGCGGGCGGGCAAGCCGGTCGATGAGGCGGAAATCGAGGCGGAGATCGCGCGGGCGGGGCGGGCGCTGCCGGCGGGCCGGATGTGCGAGCCGGAGGACGTGGCGCGTGTGACGTGCTTCCTGGCGTCGGAGGCGTGCAGCTACGTGCAGGCCAGCGCGATCTACATGGACGGCGGCGCGCGGCGGGCAACGCCGTAGGGCCTCGCTGCTCTCGCAGAAGCATCTAGCCAGCGTCGGCGAGTCTGGCGGTTATATCTAGAAGGCGGCTGATCGCTTCAGCGACGGGGTTTCCCGCCGAAACTACAAGTAGTATCAGAGTGCTTTGGGCCGCTCCACCGGTGACCGCCCGCCGATGAGACTTATTTGAGATCGATTCAGATAATCCGACGTTTTTGCACGACCCTGCTGGCTGCGGGTCTGTTCGCCATCGTGGCGAACATAGGCGGTTCAAGTCCAGCCCTCGCGCTGACCAACTGCAGCGTCACCGACCTCTCGTTTGATGCTCAGGAACAGCAGTTCCTGACTCTGATCAACAACTATCGGACCTCGCAGAACCCGCCGCTGCAAACGCTCGCCACGTCGGTCAGCCTCAACCGCGCCGCTTCCTGGATGGCCGTCGACATGGCGACGAAGGGCTACTTCGCCCACACAGAGCCGGCTCCGAGCAACCGTACGTTCTCGCAGCGCCTGACTCAGTGCGATGACGTCTGGTCGAGCGCGTCGGAGAACATAGCTGCCGGGACGAACATGGACATGGCGCAAGAAGCCTTCGACATCTGGCGTAACTCGTCAGGGCACAACACGAACATGCTGCGCAGTTCGAGTCGCCAGATTGGCATCGCCCGTTACTACCTGGCAAGCTCGCCGTACAAGTGGTACTGGGTGACGGATTTTCACTCACCCGATGATGGGACGAGGGTGAGCGGCAGCAGCCCGAGTCCCACTCCGAGCCCGAGTCCAACTCCGGCTCCGAGTCCGTACGCCGTGACCTGGGGCGGGAATTCGACGCCGTCGAGCATGACTACGGGTGCCCTCGCCAACGCGACGGTGAGCTTCTCGAACAGCGGTAGCCAGACCTGGAATTCGGGCGGTAGCAATCCTGTACGCCTGTCTTACCACTGGCGAACGGGCACGTGTCCGGGCAGCAGCAGCGCCGTTTGGGACGGGAGACGCGCCGTCCTGCCGAACAACATCGCGACCGGGGGCGCCGTGAGCAACCTCGCGATCCAGGTTGCGGCTCCGAACGGCGCCGGGCAGTACTGCCTGGTCTACGACATGGTGAAGGAAGGCGTCACCTGGTTCAGCAGCCAGGGTGCAAATACGCTCAAGCTGAACGTCAACGTGCAGGCCGGGGCGCCCTACGCGGTGACCTGGAATGGTCACTCGACACCAGCGAGCATCGCGAAGGGCGGTTCGGCGAACGTAACTGTGAGTTTCTCCAACATCGGCTCGCAGACCTGGAACTCGTCGGGCGCCAATCCGGTGCGGTTGTCGTACCACTGGCGGGCGGGAGCATGCCCGGGAGTCAGCAGCGCTGTTTGGGATGGGAGACGCGCGGCCCTGCCAGGCAACGTCTCGACTGGTGGCAGCGTGAACAACCTGGCTTTGCAGGTGGTAGCACCGAACACCGCCGGGCAATACTGCCTGGTCTACGACATGGTGAAGGAAGGCGTCACCTGGTTCAGCAGCCAGGGCGCCAACACGCTCAAGGTGAGCGTTAGCGTCACACCTTAGGCGACGGTCTCTCTAACCCAAAGCGTTAGTCCCCGTGCGAGGAGCCGGTAACAGCCGGCGACGGCGAGCGTGTTAGACCTCGAAGGGCAGGTCGTAGAGCTCGACGACGTTTTTCGCGGTCATGAGATAACGCTCGTTCGGCGTGCAGCCGGCCATGATCCGGTCGAGTACGGCCTGAGATTCCGGGAAGACCGAGTCGCCGTGGGGGTAGTCGCTACCCCAGAGCAGCGTCTCCGAGCCGATCTTGTCGCGCGTGAGGATGCCGATGGGATCGTCTTCGAAGGTAATGCGGAAGTTCTGCTGCCAGTAGTGGCTGGGCTGCACCGGGATCCTCGGATAGCCGCGCGTACCGCCACGGCGCTTGTAGGCCCAGTCGAGCCGATCGAGCATGTGCGCGGTCCAGCCGGTTTCGAACTCGGTGATGACGAAGCGCAGGCCGGGGAAGCGCTCACAGACGCCGGAGTAGATGAGGTCAGCGATGGTGCACATGGCGCCGGCGAAGGCGAGCGGGTAATCGGCGTGCGCGTTGGGCAGGCCGTGGTTGGGTGTGGCGCCGGTGAAGATGTGCATGGTCAGCGGCATCTTCATCTCCTCGGCGGCGGCCCAGAAGGGGTCGTACCAGGGGTCTGAGTAGGGACGGGACGGCGGGGCGGTTGCGGGCACACCGAGCCCGACGTGGCCGGCCTTTTTGGCGCGCTCCATCTCCTGGATCGCGTGATCGAGGTCGTAGAGCTGGACCGAGGCGAGGCCGAAGAGCCGATCGGGGGCCTGGGAGACGTAGTCGGTGACCCAGTCGTTGTAGCTGGTGAAGGCCGCCTTGATGATGTCGAGGTCTTCGATCTGGTAGACGTTGAAGATCAGGCTGGGATAGACGACTTCGGCATCGACGCCATCGAGCGCTTCGTCCTCGAGGCGGGCGGCGACGTCGTAGACGCCGGGACGGGCGAGCTCATAGCCACGCTTGCGGATCTCCAGGGCATCGGGACTGCCGAAGTCCTGGCCGGCCTGCAGGAAGCTGCCGACCGCGATGCCGAGCTTGCCGTTACCGAGATCGAGACGCGGGCCCTGCTCGTCGGTCATGCGGATGTGCGGGGCGCGCTCACCGAAGCGCTTCTGCAGGGGAGCGAAAAGCTCCGGCGGTTCGACAACGTGCGAGTCGGCGGAGATGCACAGCGGCCTGGTCATGATTGCCCTCCCGATCAGCGGATGGGCATAGCCTATTCCACGCTCCGAGGTTGTCAATCACGGGCAGCGAGTCCCTGGCGCCAGATTCAGGCTAGAACGCTAGTTGACGGTGACGGTCCGGGTGAGCTTTGGCGACCCGGCCGTGGAGAACCAGGTGACGCCTTCCTTGACGATGTCGTATTCAAGGCAGTAGGTGCCGGGCGCGGCAGGTGCTCGGACACTCGCCGTCAATCCGGAAACGCTACCAGCGGGGGCAACGTCGGTTGTTAGCACAGAACGCAGGCCATCCCAGACCGCAGGGCCGGTACCGGGGCAGGAACCCGTCCGCCAGTGGTAGGAGATGTGAACCGGGTTGGGCCCGGCGGCGTTCCAGGCTGCGGACCCTGAATTGGTGAAGGACAGGCTCACATCTTCAGTCTGGCCGGCGATCATGGCGGAAGGCGTGGACTGGGAGTTCCAGATCACGCCCCACTGCGGTGTCGAGACGACGACGGTCCTGATCAGCTTTTGGGCGCCCTGGGTGCTGAACCAGGTGATGCCCTCACGTACGAGGTCGTATGCAAGGCAGTAACTGCCAGGAGCTGCCGGCGCCCTGACAGATACGTCCAGGTTGGCAACAGATGACCCGTTTGGGACGCTGGCCGGAAGCGCAGTGCGGACGCCGTCCCAGGCTGCCACGGTCGTCCCGGGACAGGCACCGTCGAACCAGTGGTAGGAGAGGCGCACAGGATTCGAGCCAGTTGAGGTCCAGGTCAGGGAACCGATGTTGGCGAAGCTCAGCTTGACCGCCTGCAGACTACCCGCGGCCATGCTGCCCGGCGTGTTCTGGCTGGTCCAGGAGACGCCGTACACAGGCGTCGAGACGTTGACTGTCCTGGAGAGCATTGCGGCGCCCTGGCTGGAGAACCAGGTAATTCCTTCGCGCACCAGGTCGAACTGGAGGCAGTAGGTGCCGGGGCCGGCCGGTGCGCGGACCTGCGCTGGGAGGTTGGTGACGCTTGCGCCCTGGGCCACGTCGTCAGGCAGAGGCGTCCGCAGCCCGTCCCAGACGGCGACGCTGCTGCCGTTGCAGGCTCCGTTGCGCCAGTGGTAGGAGAGCTGGATCCGGTTGGCGCCCGTGTGGTTCCAGGTGAGCGCGCCGAGGTTCGTGAAAGAGACGCTGACGTTCGTCGTTGCCCCGGTGCTCATTGAGGCCGGCGTCTGGTTCGTCCCCCAACTCACGCCGTAATTTCCGGGCTGGCGTGCCTTACCGGAGTTCGACTGGATCATCAGGCTGGACTCGTCGATGGCTTCAAAGTTGGAGCCTTTGACGCCCGCGAGCGCGTGCAGGTCGTCGTTGTCCCAGCGCGAGTCGGGTGCGCCCGACATATACCAGGACGACCCGTTGTCGGCGAGGATCATGCCGTACTTCTTGAGCGCTCTGAGGATGATCTGGTTGGCGGGCGAGTAGCCGCTGATATCGAAGTTCGCCTTGAGGCGGAAGCGTTGGCCCATGGGCGGATACTGCGCGCCGGTGAGGTCCGACGCTTCGTGTTTGGCGGGCCAGACGTAGCTATTGCGGGTCTCCGGAACGGTGAAGCGGATGGCGTGCGTGATCTCGCCGGCGACGATTTCGTCGTAGCGCACCAAACCGGGGAAGATCGGCAGGCCGGCGGCATCGGCGGAGGTCCAGGTGTCGGGACGCAGCGCGTAGCCCTCGAGGTCGTAGATTGCGCCCGAACCCGCGCTCCAGGAGTTCGACCCGGGGTAGGCGGCGAAGAGCTCATAGAGGATGCAGTTCGTCGTATCGATGGCGAGGGTATGGCGGTCGCCGCTGCTCTGGCTGCCGCCCTCGATGGGCGCGTTGAGCGGGATGGCGTAGGGGCCGGGATCGCTTTCGGGTGCGTAGCCGAAGGTCACGGGGTACTTCTGCTGGGAGCCTGTGACCGTGATGAAGGGTATGCCAATGGGGCCGCCGTCCCAGAGGCCGGAGCCGAAGTCTGCTTTGAGGGGCAGGCCGCCGCCGATGGTGCTCACGTAAGCGCTTGACTGGCCGTCCACGGGCAGCGTGTCGATCGGCGTGTTCCAGACGTGGTCGGCTGGGAAGACGGGACAGCCGCCAACGCTGGGTGGTTGCGCGGCGGAGCCCTGAGGCAGCGCCGTCATGCCGAGGAGGACTAACGCCAGCACGATGATGACTGGTCTCAGAATCTGGTCCTTTCAGCAACAAAGATCGAATGGCGGGCCTGCCGGCTACCTAGAGAATCGACCGTTGACCGAGAGGTCTGGAGTTTTGCGAGCGTCGATGAGCTGCCAGTGAGTCTGGTATGCTGCCGCCGTCAGGAGAAAAGCGATGCCACCATTGGTTGTGACCGGAGCTATGCTTACCTGCGCGTTTGGGGTTGCGCCGTCAACGCTGGTGGTGCCGCCGGTAAGCATGGTCACGGCGGGGACCCTACCTGCCGCGTCTGTGCAGGACAACGTGGCAGCGACGAACATCATGCCGTTTGGCATGTGCGTGACACCGACGAACCCGCAGGTGGCCGCCGCCACGTCCGCCGCGCTGGGTGTGCTGACGCCGCAGCCGTGCATTCCGATCATCACGGGACCGTGGGCGCCCGGCGCCATGAAAGTGCAGATCCGCGGTGCTCCGGCGCTGCACAACGGCTGCCTGGCGATGTGCACCTGGGGCGGGGTGATTTCGATCACGAATCCGGGGCAGTTTGTCGTCCAGGTGATCTAGTCCCAGCAGGCCTGCCGACGCCTTGAGTCTGAGCCAGGCGCTGGCAGATTCGGCTGCGCGTCAGAATCACAGCGTAACGAGGCCGTCGTCCCGGCGTTTCTTTTCTTTGTAGGCACGAAGTAAAGGACGCACGGAGGCCCCGCTTGAAACTCTTCCGACGAACCAACCCGGCCCACGACGCTTTCATGGCGAAGGCCCTGCGCGAAGCTGAGTCGGGCAGGCGCCTGGCGATGTTCGACAGGCAGACGGGGCTGTATGCCTACTGGTACCTCGTGCGCCGTTTCGAAGAGGAGGCGAGCCGCGCGGAACGCTACTCCCGGCCGCTGACGGCGATGCTGATCGAGGTCAAGAAGGACGAGGCGTACCAGACGCAGGACGACGTGACGGCCTGGCTGCAGCAGGCGCTGCGGGACACGGACCTCGCCAGCCACCTCGGCGACGGGCGTTTCCTGGCGTTGCTGACAGAGACGGCGCTGGCCGATGGCGCCGCGCTGGCCGCGCGAATGGCAGAGCGTTTCCCCAAGGCGCTGGCAATCGGCCTGGGCTGCTTCCCGGAAGACGGCGCGAAGCTGGACGAGGTCGAAAAGGCGGCCGAGCGACGCGCCCACGGCAACTGGGCCCTGGCCGTCTAAGCACCGCCCCACTGACTGAACCTGCGCGAGTGCGCGTGTAAGATACGCGGGATGAAGCTTGGCGTGTTCTTCGAGTGGCCCAACCCCGAGATCAGAGACTGGAAACGTCTCTTCGAGGAGGGCATCGAGGAGATCCAGCTGGCCGAAGAGCTGGGCTTTGATTACGTGTTCATCGCCGAACACCACTTCTCCAACTACGGCATGTCACCGGCGCCGCTGATGCAGGCGCTGGCGATTGCTGAGCGCACGAAACGCATCAGGATCGGCACGGCGGTGCTGGTGCTGCCGGTGTGGCAACCGCTGCGCGTGGCGGAGGAGATCGCCGTGCTGGACAACCTGACGGACGGCCGGTTCTTCTGCGGTATTGGGCGGGGCTACCAGCCGCACGAGTTCGCGCGCTACGGCGTGACGACCGAAGACTCCCGTCAGCGTTTCACGGAATGCCTGGACGTGCTGTACAAGGCGTGGACCTGCGACACGTCTTTCACCTACGACGGGGAGTACTTCAAGCTGCCGCACGACACCGTGGTGTGGCCGAAGCCGCTGCAGAAGCCGCACCCGCCGCTGATGATCGTGGGGACGAGCCCGGACACGCTGCGGATCGCGGCGGAGCGGGACTTCGCGGCGATGGTGAGCGGCTTCGGCGGCCCGGAAGGCGTGCGCAGCGCGGCGCGCGAGTTGATCGCGCAGCGGGTCGCGGCGGGACGTCCGGCGGAGACGTGGGAGCTGGGCGCGCAGACGATCTGCCTGGCCGCCGACAGCAACGAGGCGGCGCGAGAATCGATGCGCTACGCGCGCTGGCAGAATCGCGCGGGCAGGGCGCTGAACCGCCTCGACGTCATTGACGGGCGGGTGCAGCCGAAGCCATACGAGGGCGAGGCGGACGACGAGGGCTTCTGGAACGCGCTGTTCTACGGCGACCCGGACCGCGTGCGCGCCAAGTACCTCGACCTGGCAGCCGCGGGGGCGACGTTCGCGAGCTGCTGGATGATGGTCGGCGGCATCCCGCACGAGCAGCTGATGCGCTCGATCCGGCTGATCGGCGAAGAGGTGCTGCCGGCGGTGCACGCAGCGCCGCGTCCCACCGACATCGCGGCGGAGGCGGTGGCCGCGTCTACGCCGGCGCCGCTGCGACCGCAGGCGCAGACGCCGTCCGACTAGGGGTCCTGAATTGCCGCGTTGAGGTAATCGCGCAGGAGGCGCGGCATGAGTCCGTGCTCCTCGGCGTCGACGTGCGCGCGGTCGCCGAGGCGTTTACGCAGGGCAGAGTTGTGCAATAGCTCGACGGTGCGGGTGGCGCACTGCTCGACGTTGTCGACCAGGTAGCCGTTGACGCCGTCCTGGATCTGGACGGCGATGCCGCCGCAGTTGCCGCCGATCACCGCCTTCGCCTTCCACATCGCTTCGGTCACCGTGAGGCCGTAGCCCTCTCGCAGCGACTTCTGGTAGATGACCTGGGGCGCTGCCTGGAAGGCGCGGACGAACTCGTCGTCGATCTGGGTGGGGTCCCAGTAGATGTGGATGCCGGGGTCGCCGGCCGCGTGTTCGCGCACCTCCTTGAGCGTCTCGACCGCCTTGGCGTCGTCGGCGGCGGAGAGCGACCCGACCAGCGCCAGCTGCAGACGAGGCACCTCTTCGCGGGCCAGCCGGTAGGCATCGATGACGCCGATGGGGTCCTTCCAGGGGTCGAAGCGCGAGATCTGCGCGACGAAGGGCCGATCCGGGTCGATGCGAAAGCGCCTGACGTAGTCGAGGGCCTCCGACTCGGGCATGAGACGGTTCTTGCGGCGCACCGGGTCGATGGCGGGAGGGCAGATGGAGACAGGCGTCCGTGTCCGGTCGAGGCCGTCCGGGACGTATTGGGGCAGGGTGAAGACGACGCCGTCGTACTGGCGGATGAAGGGCAGGAGGCGATCGAAGATCGAAGGGTTGGGCGCGCTGGTATCGACGTGGCTGACCCAGATCTTCGTGTCCGAAGGCGGTAGCAGCTGGACGATGGGCAGCACCTGGTGATCGTGCACGAACCAGACTCTGGGGCGAGGGTTGCCGGCCAGCGGCGCGCCCGCGGACCAGACGTGGGAGGTGTAGACGCGCCACTCCTCGTCCGAGAGGGCACCCGGGGCGCCCTGTAGCAGATCGTGCACCTTGCGCGTGACGCCGAAGTAGGCCTGGTCCGGCGGGATCACGAGCCAGCCGGTATCGACGTTGTACCAGCGGCTGAGCGGGAGCAGGCTGGTCAGGATTTCGGCGACGCCGCCGCCGGTGCCCGTCGAGTTGAGATGGATGACCTGCACGTCGCCGATCTGGGCAGCGAGACGGCGAATCTCGGCGGCGTGGCGCAGGAGATACGCGGCATCGCCGTAGCTTTCGGCGACTTCGCTGGGCTCGCTGCGCTGCCAGTTATCCATACCTACTTAGAGTATGTCGGCGGGAACGGGAAAAAGGCAGCATGGGAGGGCCTTTCGGGCTTGTATCAGTCTCGTTCATGCCCTGCGTCGCGAAGTCTCCGGGGATTGAGAGGCGGCGCGGATGCGCGGCTTTACGTGGATTTAACCCGCCGGCAACGGCCCGGAAACGTCACGCGCCGATGATAAGAGCACCGGCGGGTAACAAGACCCCGCCGCCGGACAGGAGAGGACGCCATGGTGGCATTTAGTGAATACGCCCTGATTCAAGAAGACCTGGACGAACTGGCGAGCGCCTGGCGAGACGCCGGATCGCGGTTGTCCTTTGACGTGAGCCTGAACTTCGGCCGCTGCGCTGTCGACGGCTGTCACGGGATGGCCTTCGTAGACCTGCGCACGGAGCGCGGGCCGCGCCCGGTGTGCTTGAAGCATTACAGCTACGTGGACCTACCGCGGCTCAACTAGCAGGCAAAAGGCAAAGCGGCAAACGGGCAAAGCAGATTGGACCCTCATCTGCGATTGCGGCGCGCGCGCATCAGTGCCTGAGCGGTGAACGTACGCTGGTGGTCTAGCGCAGCAGGTCGATCATGTCGCGCAGGACGGCGGAGTGACGCGTCTGCAGGTGCTGTGACTCGACACGCAGGCGGTCGTGGTCTCTGGTGACGCCGGAGCGCATGTTGATCACGAGCGCGTTGAACTCGTCCATGATGCGGCGCCGCTGCTCGTCCAGCTCGTCGAATCTCGGGATGTCGTCTTCGGGCAGTCTCATGCCGGTATTAGGCAACAAGCAACCGGCGACAGGCAACAAGGGGCAGCCTGGTGCCTCTCCTTGTTGCCGGGTGCCTGTTGCTGGTTACCGCGTTACCAAAGCTGCTTCGACGCCAACGCTGCGCCGTCAGAGAGCGCTTTGAGCTTGGCCCACTGGATTTGGGGGTGCACGCGCGCGGCGTTCCAGCCCTGGGAGAAGCCACAGTCGGTGCCGCCGATGACGTTCTCCTTGCCGACGACCGACGCGTAGTTCTTGAGACGCATCGCGACGAGCTCCGGGTGCTCGACGACGTTGGTGGTGTGGGCGATGACGCCGGGGATGAGGATCTTGCCGTCCGGCAGCTTGACGTCGCGCCAGACCTCCCATTCGTGCTCGTGGCGCGGGTTGGCGGCTTCGACGGAATACGCCTGAGCTTTGACGCGCAGCAGGATGCCGGCGACCTCGCTCAGGGCAACGTCGGTAGAATGCGGGCCGTTCCAGCTGCCCCAGCAGATGTGATAGCGGACGCGATCCTCAGGGATGTTCTGCAGCGCGTGGTTGGTGACGTCGACGCAGAGGTTGGCATACTTGAGGTAGTCCTGCATGCCGGAGCCTTCGGCGAGCAAGCGGTCGTACCTGCCGGGCATCTCCGGCGCGTCGATCTGCAGCAGCAGGCCGTTATTGACGATGGTCTCGTATTCCACCTTGAGGGCGTCGGCGACGGCGTAGACGTAGGCTTCGTCGCCGGCGTAGTGCCGGTTGTCCGTGACGTTGCCGACGATCGTTGGCGAAGCGGCGGGCACGAAGGCTTCTGCGATGCCCTCTGCCGAGAGCGCGGCTTTGAAGTTGGCGATCTCGGTTGCCAGCTCTGCCTGGCCTTTGTAGCTCAGGGCGCTGTCGCAGTAGGCGCGGCCGGCGCCGGAAGGCCGGGAGACGCGCTCGACCTCCGGCGGCAGCCACATCGTCGAGGCCAGGGGGTCGTACTGGGCGTAGAAGGCGGCGAAATCGCGGCGGTCTTTGCCGGGCGCCAGGACGGGCGTGGGGTCGCCGGGCTGGAGGACGGTGGGCTTGATGCCGTCCAGGCGGTCGTAGAGATAACGAAAGAAGCCGGTCTTGCCCTGCTCGCCGTCGCTGGGGACGTCGATCCCGGCTTCCTGCTGGCGATGCACGACATCGGCGACGGCGGCGCGGACGTTACGTGCCAGCGCCTGCTCGTCGTAGGGCTGTCCTGACTCCTTGGCGCGCATGGCCTCGACGATGGCCGCGGGCCGGACGAGGCTGCCGACGTGGGTTGTGAGGATGCGGTTCTCGCTACGTCTCATGGGTTACCTCTGGTGTATTGAAGATGGGGGCTCTGCCGCCAAGCCCCCGCTGAAGGGGCGCATGGGGCGTGGCAAGTGGCATCACCAGAGCTCGGTTGTCGCAAGCGCGGCGCCTTCTGATAGCGCCTCGAGCTTGGCCCAGCAGATCTGCGGGTGCACCCTTCCGCCCATGCCGCAATCGGTGCCGGCGATGACGTTTTCGCGGCCGACGATGTTGGCGTAGCGGATGATGCGGTCGGCGACGAGGCGGGGATGCTCGACGACGTTGGTGGCGTGGCTGACGACGCCGGGCATGAGCAGCTTG
>DATDOP010000354.1:0-5676 GCA_035293185.1 Dehalococcoidia bacterium
CCCTGGCGCCCGGTCGAGGTAGGGCACTACATCCCTGAGCCGCCCGCGCGCTCCCCGTTCGGCGCGGCGCAAATGAACGACGTCTACGTGGACGAGAACCGCATCATCTACGCCATCGACCGGTTCACGGGCGGGTTGTACATCATGGAGCTGAGGGTCTGAGGCCGACCTCTCCGGCACTGCCGTGCGACCCTCTCCTTGGTAAAGAGAGGGTCTGTGCATCTCTTCGGGATATTTGCGGACTTGGTGGAGACGTTGGGAGATTCCGTCTGGGGAAGCCGGTTATTTCTGACTGTTTGCTAGATGCACGTAGGTGCTAGCATTCGACGACCGGAGGCAACCATGACCACAAGCACCGCTTACTGCGAATCTGTGCCCGCTAGCGTGCTGCACGCCGAGATCTCGAAGCTGGGCGTCGAGCACCTGCTGATCGTGCCGGACACGCATCAGAAGACGCTGCTGGCGTCATTGAAGGACGACCCGGCGTTCAAGATGCACACGTTCTCCACCGAGGACGAGGCGATCTGCGTCAACTCCGGGCTGTGGATGGGCGGTGCCGAGGCGCTGGTGATTATCCAGAACGTCGGCCTGTTCGCGGCGATGAACGCGCTGCGCGGCGTGGCGATCGACATGAAGGTGCCGACGCTGCTGATCGTCGGGCAGTTTGGGCGTGACGTTTCGAAGACCGTAGAGGAGAACGCGCCGACCGGCGTGCGGTTGATCGAGCCGGTGCTGGACGCGATGGGCGTGCCGTACTACCGCCTCGACTTCAGCGAGGACGTGGGCGTGCTGCGCACTGCCTACGACCGCAGTCGCGCCGAGCGCGGGCCTGTCGTGGTGCTGATCGGGGCGCCGACTTCATGAGGCGCGGCGAAGCACTAGAGGTGCTGGCCGCGCTGAAGGGAGACGGCATCAGCGTCGGCACGATGCGGGCGATCGCCGATTGGTATGAGCTGGGTGCGGCGCCGGATCTCAACCTGGACAATCGCGGCTGCATGGGCGCGGCTTCGGGGCTGGGTCTCGGCATCGCGCTGGCGCAACCGCAGCGGCGGGTCATCGTCATCGACGGCGACGGCAGCCTGATGATGCAGCTCGGCAGTCTGACGAGCATCGCGGGCTCGGGGGCGGCGAACTTCTATCATTTCGTGGTAGTCAACGGCGTCTACGAGACCTCGGGTTTTCAGCCGATACCGGCGGCAGGCCTGGCGGATTTCGCGGCGATGGCGCGCGGCGCGGGCTACCAGCAGGCTTACGAGTTTTCCGACATCGCTATCCTGCGCGAGCGGCTACCGGGGATCTTCAATCAGCCGGGGCCGGCGATGATCGCGCTGAAGGTGGAGCTGGACGAAGTGCGCAAGGAAGTGCCGGCTGACCGCCCGAAAGACCAGGCCGGTTACCTGAGGTCGCAGCTCGTGGGTTCCTGAACGCGGGTCTCGCCGACCGGCGCTGGACGAAGTAGCGCCCTCCACCCGTCATTCCGATCCCAGTGCCCGATGAGCACGGACCGTTTGTGAGACGGTCCGTCTTTCTACTCGGCTGGATTCCTTTGCCTGAGGGCTCGGAATGACAGGTTTGGGGTCAGCCCGAGTGCTGCTTGATGAAGCTCAACGTCAGTTCGGCGCAGCGTTCGTCCTGGATGTAGGCGATGTCGTGGCTGGCGCCGGGGAAGACGACCTGCTCGCAGTCGGGGATCGTTTCGCGCATGAAGGCCTGCTCGTCCATGGTGATCAGCGGCTCGGCGGCGTCCGGGCTCATGAGCAGCGTAGGCGCCTTGATCTGCCCCAGGATGGGCTCGATGGTGAACTCGGGCTTGACCGACAGGCGGCGGAAGGCTGAGAGCATGTGCGGCGGGATCATCGCCATCTGCTCGCGGCCGTAGAGAGCCTTGAGCCGCTGCTCGAAGCTGCCTTCCAGGCCTTCGGGGCGGCGCGCCCAGGTCTTGTTCGCGTCCAGCCAGGAGCCTTCGACGAGGACGGTCTCGGCGCCGGGGCCGAAGGTGTCCTTGACGCGCTGGGTGTGCATCGGGCTGGCCATCATGACCAGGCTGCGCACGCGCTCCGGGTAGGTGGCGGCAAAGGCAGCGCCGATCGAGCCGCCGAAGCGGTCGCCGACGAAGTGGACGCGGCTGATGCCGAGCGCGTCGAGGAAGCCCTGCCAGTCCGAGAGCATGTCGGCGACCGTCAGCTCGTAGCCGAAGGGCGGGGCCTGCGAGCGCCCGAAGCCGCGGCGGTCCATGCGCACGACGCGGTACTCGCGGCCGAGGATCGGGATCCATTTGTAGTAGAGGCGCAGGTTGCCGTAGCCGTAGTGGTTGAGGAAGACGACCTCAGCGGGCTTCCAGGGGTCGGTGAAGTCGTTGTCCTCGTAGTAGAGGTCGTAGCCGTTGACCTTGACGCTGGGCATAGCGAGATCAGGGCACGGCGACGCCGCCGACCTCTCGGAGGGCCAGCTCGCGGCTCACCTCGAGGCGGATGCGGCCACGTCCGGTGTTGACGATGCGCATGAAGTCGCAGCGGTCTTCGAGGCGGCGGCGCAGCAGGGCGAGGCGCGCCTCGAGGTTGTCTTTGATGTCGGGCAGCTCGAGCGTGGGGTCGAGGCGGATCTCCTTGTTGGTGAAGTCGACGCGCTGCTCGGCGACGTAGCTCTGGAGCAGACGCCAGAGCACCCGGCCGGCGACGCCCTTGATCAGGTACTCGTTGTCGATGAAGACGCTGTCGTCAGCGGTGTAGTGGCGCAGCTGAGAGGCGCCGGCGGTCTTTATCTCCGGGCTGAGCTGCGCTGTGAGGGCAGGCTCGCGGGCGAAGCCGGCGCGCAGGAGGATCAGCTGCATGCCCATCTCGCGCGCTGCCAGGTGAAAGACGAAGTCGTCCACGAAGGCGAAGCGTGCCCGCTGCTCGCTTTCGAAGCAGAGCAGGCCCAGCAGCTGGTCGCGCGCCTCGATTGGGACGACGTGCTGGCTGGCCACGTTGGCCAGGCCGGGCAGCGCGATCTCCTGCTCGATGTCGGTGACGCCGGTGCGTTCGTAGCCGGACCGGACGGTGCGTGAGTAGGTCATGTCGGCCTGGACGTTGGCCAGGGAGATCGTCTCGCGGCGCTCGGCGGCGACGCCGAGGATGCCGTCGCCGAACCTGACCTCTGAGCCGGCGCCGGACTCGGGGTAGCCCCGGCTGGCCACGGTGTAGAGACGCCTGCCGGTCTCGTCGACGAGCATGATGAAGGCGTTGTTGTAGCCAAACTCCTCGCCGAGGACGGCCAGCGTCTCGGTAAGCAAGCCATCGACGGTGGTGGCGCCGGCGATGCGGCGGGAAATGACGTCCACCTTCGCGAGGTCGAGCTCCGGGCGTTCGGGAGGCGGGATCTCGTGGTCGACGGGCACCGCGCTGCATTCGAGTACGCGGCAAACGTCCGCGGCGCCGAGTTTGAAGACCTTGCTCATGCCTTCCTGCGACGCGACGGCTTCGAGGCGCGCGCTCATGCGGTCGAACAACGGGCCCTCGGTCTCGGTGCGCTCGAACTCGAAGTCCACTTTGTACTGGCGGCCCGTCTGGCCGTCGATGAGCACCACCTGGCCGCGGGGGTTGGCCTGCAGGTTGGCGATGGTCTTGTTGAAGAACTGCCGCGAGAGCGCGATGTGATCGTCGTCGATGCGCGTGACGATTGAGATGTCGGTGACGTTGGGCACCCCGGCGGCGGAGACGGTGGCGAGCATGGCCGGGACGGCGCCCTGGAAGCAGGCATCGATTTCGCGCAGGGGTATGGAGAAGCGCGCGGCGCTCATAGGGCCTTACCCGCCCCGGGCCCCGGGGTCTGGTCGTAGAACTCCTCCACGACGAAGCGCAGCCTGACGACCTGCATGGCCCAGAGGTGACGGGCGATGCTGCCGGGGAAGAGGATGGTCTCGCAGGCTTCGGTGAAGGCGGCCCGGTGCTTATCCACCCAGGCCCAGTCGTCGGGCTGCGGGTCGCCGACTTCGACGCAGCGGCCTTTGAGCTGCAGGGCGCGCAGCGTGGAGACATCGACGAAGAAGACCGCGATGCGGGCGTTGTCGCGCACGTCGGCCACGATGTCCTCGGCCGCGGGACGGTCAACAAAGACGTCGACGGTACGACCATCTTCGGCCACGCGGGCGCCCCAGCCACGCACAGCGTGAGGAGCCATGGCGGCGTTGCGCGTGCCCACGGAGATCGCGGGGCCGGACTCGATTAGCGAGCGGAGGTCCTCGTCAACTACCAGCATCGCCGTGCGGTACCTCGACCCTGAAAGCGGAGAAAGCCCTGCCGGTTCCGGCTCAACCGCCGGCTTAAGAAGATTTTAAGAAATACATACGGATTCTATCAGAAGGCCTTACGCAGCATTTAGGAACAGGGCAGGGTCAGCGCTCTTAATCTGCTGGGGAAGACGGCGCCTGCAACGCCGGAGAACCAAAAAGAAGGAGACCTACGACAATGACCATGACAATCAACCGGCCCGAGACCAGAATCGACGTCAGCGCATTCGCGCCGCCGCCGCCGCGGTTCCACCACGAGCCCCTGAAGATCGCGCCGGACACCTACCTGATCCGCCAGCTGCACGGCGAGGGCGAGGCGCCGATGCTCGCTTACTTCAACTCGCTGGTCGTCCTGGGCGAGCAGCCGGCGATCATCGACACGGGCGCGGTGAACAACCGCGAGAACTGGCTCAACGACGTGTTCTCCCTGGTCGACCCGAAGGACGTGCGCTGGGTATTCATCTCCCATGACGACCACGACCACGTCGGCAACCTGCCGGAGGTCATGGCGCTGTGCCCCAACGCCACGCTGGTCTCCAGCTGGTTCCAGGTGGAGCGCCTGGGCGGCGACCTGGCCCTGCCGCTGGGGCGCATGCGGTGGGTCGGCGATGGCGAGAGCTTCAACGCCGGCGACCGCGTCTTCGCGGCGATCCGCCCACCACTGTACGATTCGCCGACAACGCGCGGGCTGTACGACTCGAAGACCGGCGTCTACTGGGCGTCCGACTGCTTTGCAACGCCGGTGACCCAGGCGATGGATGAGGTGTCCGGCATGCATCCGGAGGAGTGGCGCCAGGGATTCACGGTGTTCAACGTCGCCAACTCGCCCTGGGTCTCGATCGTGGACCCGGTGAAGTTCAACTGCGGCGTCGAGCAGCTGGCGAAGCTGGGGATCAGCGCCATCGCCAGCGCCCACACCCCGGCGATCCTCGGCGCCAACGTGAGCACCGCGATCGACATGCTGTATGACCTGCCGGGTTCGTCCATGCCGGAGCTTCCCGGCCAGGAGACTCTGGAGGCGATGGTGGCGCAGATCAGCGGCCTGGCGAAGTAAACGGCCGCTGCGCAGACAAAGGGAGGAGGACCATCCGTCCTCCTCCCTTTCCTTTCGCCGGGAAGTTGAGCATGATCCGGCCGGAAGCGAGGCGAGCGATGACAATGCAGGTCCGGCGAGTGGTTACAGGACACGATGCCAACGGACGGGCCGTGGTGCTGAGCGACGGTGCGTTGGCGAACGTGATCAGCCGGCGTCCGGCTCACGAGGCCGTCGTGGTCTGGACAACCCGGGGCTACCCGGTCAGCAACGACGGGGACGATGACACCTCGGTGCGCGAGATCGGGTCCACGGTCAGGGACGGGACGGTATTTCGCGTCGTCTCCTACGGGCCGGGCTGCGCGCCGCGGCGGCA
>DATDOP010000355.1:0-4666 GCA_035293185.1 Dehalococcoidia bacterium
GATCACGCGCCGGGGGCCTATGGCGTCCCAGATGCGGCCACCGGGGTCGACGGACTCGACGCGGCGGTTGGCGCGCGGGCCTTCGAGGCCGTAGAAGTACCACCAGGGCACGCCGTTCTGCGCCGTGACGACGGCGGTCTCCGGGCCGAGCAGGGGCACGATGGCGTCCAGCGCCGGTGAAATCGAGTGCGCCTTGACGGCGAGGACGACGTAGTCCTGCGGGCCGGCGTCGCGGCCGTCGGCGACGAGGCGGGGATGGGTGGTGATCTCGCTGCCGTCAGCTTCGATGAGACGCAGGCCGTGCTGCTGCATGGCGGCGAGATGGGGGCCGCGGGCTATCAGGGTGACATCGACGTCGCCGCGCTGGGAGAGCTTGGCGCCCAGGTAGCCGCCGATGGCGCCGGCGCCGAAGATGGCGAGCTTCATTGCGAAATATCCGGCCTATCCGCCAGGGCACCGTTGGCTAGTTCCGTCATCAGTACGACCCGCGCCCTCCCAGGAGTTGATTCAGGCGGATTGCATCCAGCAACATACGGCCTTTTGGACTCAGGAAGAGTGAGGTCCCCGTATTGCCTGGCAGTTCATCAACCAGTCCGGCGGCAATCGCCGAAGTCACTTCTTCCACTCTGGACGGAAACGGGCTGCGTGATGGCCCTTCCTCGATTTGAGATCTTAGTGGCGCGAGCGGCTGGGCCTCACTCAAGCGAGCAACGTCTCTGGCGACTTCGATGGCTCCGACCACGAAGCTTTCACGCGCCCCGGGAGCGCTCAATCCTTCAACCCAGAGCTGAAACATCACCTGTCCGAGGATCTTTGGTGGGCTTCCTAAAGCACTGGTAAGGTTGGCGGTGATCGTGGTGATGTCAGTAAGTCGCTCCAAGGTCGCAGCTTCTTCCAAATGACGTTGGCGGACTTCTTCGGCAGATAGATGTCTGGTTGTCCGCCCCACCCTGATCCAAGCCCTTCCTTTCGCGAAATAGACCACGCCACGCCTTCTCTTCTCGACGCTCAATATCACGACTGATTTAGCGTCGATCTCAGTTGCCTCAATCAACGGGACCGGCTGCGGGTCGATATTGGTGGCAATGTTCGCCGCAAGTCTCTCTAGCGTCTGCTTGCCCAGATCGATGCCAACAACGTTCCCGTCATCGGCCACACCCACGAGGACACGGCCGCCTTGAGCGTTGAGAAGCCCACAAAGAGCTTCAATGATCTGTGGCTCTGCCGACAGACTTTGCTTGAATTCCAGTTGCTGACCCTCGCCTTGAGTGATGAGGGATCGTACTTCTTCCGGTAGCATTCTCGTCCGTGCAAATGGATGTCTAAGACGCCGTCTTACTTTGCTTTCGCGCCTGTCAGCCCTAGCTTTTCGGCGAGGCCGATGCGCTGGACTTTGCCGGTGGCGCCCTTGGGGATGTCGGCGAGGATGATGATCGTCTTCGGGACTTTGAAGTCGGCGAGCTGTTTGGCGGCGAACTCGCGCAATTCCTTCTCGCCGGCAGTGGCGCCTTCGGCGAGGACGACGGCGGCGGCGACTTCTTCGCCGAGGCGCTCGTGGGGCATGCCGAAGGCGACGGCCTGCGCGACGGCGGGGTGCTGCAGCAGCACTTCGTCGACCTCGCGGGGGCTGACCTTCTCGCCGCCGCGATTGATGATCTCCTTGAGGCGGCCCGTCAGATAGAGGTAACCGTCTTCGTCCTGGTAGCCCTGGTCGCCGGTGCGGAACCAGCCGTGGGTGAAAGACGACTCGTTGGCTGTCGGGTTATTTTCGTAGCCGGACGTGACGTTGCCGCCCTTGATCACGACCTCGCCGGTACGCGTCGCGTCGAGCAGATTGCCGGCGTCGTCCATGATCGCGACCTGGACGCCGGCGCCAATGCCGACGGCGCCGGGCTTGCGCTCGCGGGGCGGCAGCGGGTTCGTGGCCATCTGGTGCGAGGCCTCCGTCATGCCGTAGGCCTCGATGACCGGCGCGCCAAAGGTCTTTTCGAGATCGGCCATCACGGTCGGCGGCAGCGACGCGGAGGAGGAGCGGATGAAACGCAGCTTCGCGCGCGCGACGGTCTCTTTCTGACGGGAGGCGCGGCTGAGGACGAGCTGGTGCATGGTCGGGACGGCGGTATACCAAGTGGGGGTCGTTTCCTCCAGCCAGCCGAAGAAACGAAAGGCGTCGAAGCCGGGCGACGTGACGACGGAGGCGCCGGCGCCCAGCGACGCGAGCAGCGCCGCCATGAGGCCGTGGATGTGGAACAGCGGCATGACGTTGAGACAACGGTCGTCTGGGGTCAGCGCCAGCGCGTCCATGATGTTGCCGGCCGAGACGACGAGGTTGCGTTGGAGCAGGGGGACGATCTTGGGCCGCGCGGTGGTGCCGGAGGTGTGCAGCACGAGCGCAACGTCGTCGGGCTGGGCGTAGGTTGGGTCCACGGGCTTGGGGGCAACGCCGCCGGCGAGCAACTCGTAGGTGCCGGGGACGCCGGCAAGCGCGAGACGCAGGACGTCGTTGGCGGCGGCCGCGTGGGCGGGAGCGGCGTCGTCGGGCAGGGTGATCAGGGCTTTGGCGCGCAGGTCGTCCATGTAGAAGCGGAACTCGTCTTCGCGATAGGCGGGGTTCAGCGGCGCGGCGGTCGAGCAGGCGGCGACGGCGAGGAAGGCGATCGCAGCCTCCGGGCCGTTGGGCAAGACGAGCGCGACGCGGTCGTTGCGGCCGATGCCGAGGGCGTTGAGCTGGCCCGCGAGGTGGGAGACCTGCTGTCGCAGTTGGGCGTACGTCAGAGTGGTGCCGGCGGGCTCGATGATCGCGGGGGCGTTGGGATCGCCGGCGCTGAGCAAGTCGAAGACGTTGTTTGCCATGATCGCCTCTGGTTCTAGCGGGATCGCGTGTGGGTCAAATGATAGCGTTTGGCAGGCGCTGTCGCGACGTGAGGGAATCGACCCGCTGACGCGGTACGCTTCTCGACAAGCATCCTAAGAATAAGCCAGGGTTGCTACGCATCGCTGGCGCGCTGCTCCGCCCCCGCCCCTTCAAAAAGAAAGGGGTTCCTGAGGGGACACCCCTCAGACTCCCCGCGCATGGCCCCTTCGACGGGGCTCAGGATGTACTGCGCCCCTGAAAACCCTGCGGGGAGGAGTTGCGTTAGCGTGCTCGACCACCATGGTTGAAGTAACAACCCTGCAGGATGAGTCATGCAGCTTCGGCAATCGGGGCGCCGGGCGGTGCCCATGCGTGCGGTCTTCCTGGGGAGCCAAGTTTGCTGCGCATCGCTGGCGCGCTGCTCCGCCCCCACCCCTTAAGAAAAAGAGGCCTACCGAGGGGACACGCCGCGGGCTCCCCGCGCATGGGCTGCGCCCCTACTAACCCTGCTCCAATCCGAGCACCACACCCCATTTGTGAAGAAGTGAAGGCTTGACTAGCCGCGCAGGTGGCCTTCGACGGGGCTCAGGATGTACTGCGCCCCGCCGCTACCGCCGCAGCGAATGCGTTAGCGAGACGCAGAAGGACACCAGTGGTTTGACACCCGTCAGCCGGCACGTCGATGATCCCGGGGTACGGAGGACGGAGCATGACGAACGAACGCGCGGCCAGCGGCTGGGACTCACTGCCCGGGGCGGAGAGCATCGACGGGGTGTGGGCGCCGAACCGGGGGCCGGTTTACGGCAAGCGCTACGCGGTCGCGACCGACCAGCCGATCGCCTCCTTGACGGCGATGGAGATGATGCAGAAGGGTGGCAACGCCGCGGACGCGATCATCGCCGCGTCCGCGGTGAACATCGTCACGAAGCCGTACTTCACGCAGCTTGGGGGGGACGCCTTCTCGCTGATCTGGCGGCGCAGCGACAACGCGATCGACGGTCTGAACGCGGGCGGGCGGGCGCCACAGAAGGCTACGGCAGAGCGCTACGGAGACGGCATACCGACGCGCGGCGTGCTGACGAACACGATCCCGTCGTACGTCGACGGGCTGCTCGAGATGCACACGCGCTACGCGACGCTGTCGATCGACACGCTGCTGGCACCGGCGATCCGGCTGTGCGAAGAGGGCTTCGCGGTGCCGATGCGCTTCTCCGGCGCGATGGAGCGGCTGAACCGGCTGCAGGGCCGCGAGTTCGACGAGATCAAGCGCGTGTTCCTCAAGGACGGCAAGGCGTACGCACCGGGCGAGGTGCTGCGCCAGCCGGAACTGGGCGCGTCGCTGCAGCGGATCGTCGATGAGGGGCGCGAGGGCTTCTACGAGGGCGAGACCGCGGACCTGATCCTGAAGGCGATGTCGGAGTTTGGCGGGCTGATCGAGAAGAAGGACCTGGCCCAGGAGCAGGCGCACTGGCAGGAGCCGATCATGACGACGTTCGGCGGCTGCGACGTGTACGAGCAGCCGCTGCCCTCGCAGGGCATCGTCATGCTGATGGCGCTGAACATCGTCGAGAACTTCCCGCTGGCCGAGTGGGGCATCGGCAGCCCGGATGCGCTGCACGTGATGATCGAGGCGACGCGTCTCGCGTTCGCGGACAGCCGCCGCTATGCCGCCGACCCGGACTTCGAGGACGTGCCCGTCGAAGCGCTGCTGTCGAAGGACTTCGGCAGGCGGCGGGCGGCGGAGATCGACATCACGCGCGCGAAGATGCCGGCCCCGGCGTCGCTGGGGTCAGACACCACCGAGTTCGTGGC
>DATDOP010000356.1:0-2140 GCA_035293185.1 Dehalococcoidia bacterium
CGGGCCGGAAGACCCACACGAGTTCGTGGTGATCAAGTCGGACAAGGCGCCGGGCTCACTCCCATTCAAGGACAACGGCGTGCCTGAAGACGAGGTCGACATGATCGACGAAATCGAGCCGTTTTCACCGAACTCAACGGCATCGATCGTGATGACGCTGGCCAAGGGCAAGTACGTCTTGATCTGCAACATCACCGAGGAGGAGCCAAACGGCGAGATCGAGAGCCACTACAAGGAAGGGATGCGCACGGCGTTCACGGTTGAGTAGTGCTTCTGGTTGGTTCGGCGCGACGGAGAACGTGATGCCACGGGAGTGTCGATGAAGACACGCGTGGGCCTGCTGGCGGCGTTGGGTGCGGTGATCGCGCTGTCGTCCCTCGCGAGCGCGTGCGGCGGCGACGACGACCGCCTGACGATCTACGCCGGGCGCTCGCAGACGCTGGTGCAGCCGCTTCTGGAGCAGTTCTCGAAAGATACCGGGATCAAGATTTCGGTTAAGTACGGCGACGGCACTGAGCTGGCGCTGGGCATCCTGGAAGAGGGCAAGAACAGTCCGGCGGACGTTTACTACGGTCAGGACGTCGGCGCGCTGGGTGCGCTGAAGGCGGAGGGACGGCTAACGAAGCTGCCCGACACGATCCTGAGCAGAGTGGACGCCGCGTTCAGGTCACCGGAGGGGCTGTGGGTGGGGATCTCGGGCCGGCAGCGGGTGATCGTTTACAACACCGACAAGATCAAACCGGCGGCGCTGCCGTCATCGGTGCTGGGCTACACCGCCGCGGAGTGGAAGGGACGCATCGGCATCGTGCCGAGGAGTGACGGCTTCCCGGAGTTCGTGACGGCGCTGCGGCTGACGCGCGGGGACGACTTCGCGCGACAATGGCTGCGTGACCTCAAGGCGAACAACCCCGTGAGCTACGCGAACAACACCGCGGCGATCCAGGCGGTGGCGAACGGCGAGGTGGACGTGGCGTTCCTGAACCACTACTACCTGTTCCGCTTCCTGGAGGAGCGCGGCGAGGGCTTCAAGGCACGGAACTACTACTTCACTAACGGGGACATCGGAGGGTTGTTCCTGGTGGCGGGCGCGGCGATTCTGGACACGTCGAAGCACAAGGAGGACGCGCAGCGTTTCCTCGAGTACCTGCTGTCACCGTCCGCGCAGAAGTACTTCACGGAGAACACGCACGAGTATCCCCTGGTGGCCGGCGTCGCTGCCGACCCGGGGCTCCAGCCGCTGTCTCAAATCGACCCGCCGGAGATCGACCTGAGCGACCTGACCGACCTGGAGGGATCGCTGGAGATGATGAGACAGACGGGCATCCTGCCGTAACGTGGCCATCGCCCTGACGGCCGGCCGCGCGCGGTTGAGCCGCGCGCCTGTGGGACTGCTGATCGCGGCGACGATCGTGACCGGCGCCGTCCTGCTGCCACCGGTATACCTGGTATGGCGCGCGGCCGGCAGCGACTCGATCTGGTCGACGCTGACGGATGCGAGCACGGTAAGGGCGTTTGGACGCACGGTGCTGCTGACGGCGACGGTCACGGGGACGTGCATCGCGCTGGCGGTGCCGCTGGCCTGGCTGACGGGGCGGACGGACCTGCCGCTGGGGCGGCTGTGGACGGTGGTGCTGGCTCTGCCGCTGGCGGTGCCGTCCTTCGTGGGCGGCTTCGTGATGGTGAGCGCGCTGGGGCCGGGCGGCCTCGTGCAGGACGCCCTGGAGCCGCTGGGCGTAGATAGGCTGCCTTCGGTCTACGGGTTCCGGGGCGCGTGGCTGGTGCTGAGCTTGTTCAGCTACCCGTATATCTTCCTGCAGGTCCGCGCGCTGCTGAGCCGCACCGACCCGTCGATGGAGGAGGCTTCGCGGAGCCTGGGCAAGAGCGCGTGGCAGACGTTCTGGCGGGTGAACCTGCCGCAGATGCGGCCGTCGATTGCTGCCGGGGCGTTGCTGGTGGCGCTGTACGTGCTGAGCGAGTTCGGCGCGGTGAGCATGTTGCGCTACGACACGCTGACGCCGCTGGTCTATATCCAGTACACGACGAGCTTCGACCGGGCGTCGGCGGCGGTGCTGGGGCTGCCGCTGATCGCGCTGGCGGTGCTGATCGTCAGCCTGGATGGTCTGACGCGGGGCCGGGCGCG
>DATDOP010000357.1:0-5012 GCA_035293185.1 Dehalococcoidia bacterium
CTCGCCGCCTATCAGCGTGGCGAGACGCCCGTCGTCACCGCCGTCGGAGCTCGGCGCGCCTACGCGGTCGGGCCGTTGAAGTACGTGGGTCAGAAGGAAGTGCAAGACGACATCGCCAACCTCAAAGCCGCCGCGCAGGGCCTGAAATACGAAGAGCTCTACCTGACGGCGCTGGCCCCGGTGATCGCCGAGTACTTCATCACCAACGAGTACTACAGGACACAGGAGGAGCTGGTCTTCGCGCTCGCCGAGGTGATGAACGAGGAGTACCGTGCCATCGTCGACGCCGGTATCCTCCTGCAGCTGGACGAGCCCGCGTTGATCACGCAGTGGGCCACCTTCCCCGAAATGTCCGTTGCGGACTACCGCCGCTGGATGGAGCCCCGCGTCGAAGCCATGAACGTCGCGCTGCGCGGCATCCCGGAGGACCGCGTGCGCATGCACTGCTGCTGGGGCAGCTCCCACCACCCGCACTCGCAGGACATCCCTCTGCGCGACACGCTGGACCTGCTGCTCAAAGTCAACGTCGGCGCCTACTCCCTCGAAGCCGCGAACCCGCGTCACGACAACGACTGGGAGGTCTGGCAGGACGTCAAGCTGCCGGACGGCAAGATCGTCATCCCCGGCGTCATCGGCCACTACACGGACTGGATCGAAGCGCCGGGCCTGGTCGCGGAGCGTTACATCAAGTACGCGAACATCGTCGGGCCGGAGAACGTCTACGGCGGCACGGATTGCGGCGTCGGCACCCGAGTCGGCACACCGGAGATCGCCTGGGCCAAGTTCCGCTCGATGGCCGAGGGCGCCCAACTCGCCTCGAAGCACTTCTGGAGCTGACCAGAGGGAACAAAGGGAACAGCCGTGGAACAGACGGAACACTTCGCGCGAAGCTGCCCGTATGCCACGTATGCCCGTATGCCCGTATGCCTGGGCGCCTCGCGAAGTGTTCCCCTTGTTCCTACTGTTCCCTCTGTTCCCTCCCGTCGGTTGACACCGCATGTAGACTCAGGCGCGAGGTCTGCTTTAGCGGCGCGTCCTCACGAGGGGCAACCATGGAATTCGGTTCGTTCATGGAGTTTCACCGGCGCGAAGGCCTGACACAAGCCGACGCCTTCGAGGAGTCATTCGCCCACGTGCGTCAGGCCGAGGAGCAGGGCCTGCACGGCGTCTGGCTCGCCGAATCGCACTTCAGTCCGGACCGCAACGTCCTCGCATCGCCCCTGATCATCGCCTCGGCCATCGCGGGCATGACTCAGCGCATGCAGATCGGCACCGCCGTTCACCTGCTGCCGCTGGGCAACCCGATCCGCATGGCGGAAGACGTCGCCACCCTCGACCACGTCAGCAAGGGCCGCCTCGAGTTCGGCGTCGGCCGCAGCAGCGCCCCCGGCTCCTACGAGGGCTACGGCGTCGCCTACGGCGAATCGAAGGACCGGCTGTTCGAGGCGCTGGAGGTCATGATCCGCGCCTGGACGCAGGAGCACTTCAGCTACGACGGCCACTTCTACCACTACGACGACGTCTGTCTCGTGCCCAAGCCCTACCAGCAGCCGTATCCGCCGATTCGCATCGCCGCCACGACGGACGACACGTTCCCGGTGCTCGGCGAGATGGGCGTGCCGATCTTCATCGGCCTGCGCACCGCCGGAATGCCCGTGGTTAAGCGGCAGATCGAAAGCTACATCGCCGCGTGGCGGCAGACCGGACACAGCGGCGAGCCGGACGTTGCCTTGCGTGTCCCGGTCTACGTCGCAGAGACGGCCGAGCGCGGCTCCAGCGAGCCGGAGGCGAGCTTCATGCGCCAGTTCCGGCGCCTTAGCGGGACCTTCGCTTCGACCATTACGTCCGCCGGCGTCGACCACCTGGAATCACGCGCGACGCGGGCAGAGCATCTCGCCACGGTGACCTGGGAAGAAGCGGTACGGGAGAAGGTCGCCGTTGGCAACCCCGACATGGTCATCGAGCGCCTGATCGAGATGCGCGACCAGCTGCACCTCAACCGCATCGTCTGTGAGTTCAACGCCGGCGAGCGCCTCCCCCGCGAGGCCGTCGCCAGCTCGCTGCGCCTCTTCTGCGCAGAGGTCATGCCGGCGTTCCGCTGACGCCCGCTCCTGTGCTGACCTCCCGCTTCTCATGAAGGTCTTCGTCTCGTCGTCCTGGCGCAACGAGCGCCAGCCTGAGGTGGTACGCGCCCTGCAGCGGGCCGGCCACGAAGTCTACGACTTCCGCAACCCCGCGTCCGGCGCCGCCGGCTTCTCCTGGGCTGAGCTCGACCCCGGCTGGCTGAGCTGGACTGCCGCGCGATTCCGCGACTCTCTCGACCACCTGCGCGTCGCCGAGGCCTTCTCCCTGGACATGAACGCCCTGCGCGCCTGCGAGGCGGTGGTCATGCTCCAGCCCGCCGGGCGCAGCGCAGCCCTCGAACTCGGCTGGGCCGCCGGCGCCGGCAAACCGACGATCGTCCTGCTCGCGGACGGCGAGCCGGAGCTAATGCTGAAGCTGGCGGACCGCTTCTGCCTGACGGTGGACGAAGTCATCGCGGCGCTCTCGGAGATCGCGAAAGGCATCTCCTAACCTGTCGTCCCGAGGCGCGCCGGCAGCCGAAGGACCTGGGCGCCGCATCCTAAAACAACGCGCCGTCTCGTGCAGAAGCGCTACTCGGATCAGTCGCCTGTAAGCCACAGGACGGCTGTATTAACCCGTTAGGTTGCGGCCTTCGCCTCTTCCGCGATCGGCGCCGTGCCCACCCAGTGTCCCAAGTCGACGACGATGCCGTCCGGGCCCTGGAACTTCAGCTCGTAGTGCGCGTCGCTCATGCGTATCGCGTTCGCTTCCGTCGCGCCCAGCGCCTTCAGGCGCGCCATCGTCGCTTCCTCGTCCTCGACCTCGAAGCCGATGTGCGCCACGCCCAGGCTGGCCTCGCCATTCAGCGGCGTCAGCGTCGAGGCCAGCAGCGTGATGTTCAGCGTCCCGTCCGAAAGGTCCACGGCCCCGCCGGGGCGCCGCTCCACGACCTGCATGCCCAGCCCTTCGACGAAGAACTTCTCGTACGTCTCGATGTCGCTGCAGCGGTATGCGATGTGTCTGATCTTGCCCATTTCGTCCTCCTGCGACCCTCTATCCAATGCCCTTGTTGCTTGCGCTTGTTGCTACAAATCGTACAGCTTCCGGGCGTTCTCGCAGAGGATCTTCTGCTTCACGTCCGGGCTGAGGTGCGACATCTGGTTCTCGATCACCTGCCGCGAGAACGGCCACGTGCTCGCCGGGTGAGGGTAGTCTGACGCCCACATCACTCTATCTTCGTCCAGCAGGCCCAGCATCTTCATGCCGTAGGGGTCGTCCTGGAACGTCACCCAGATCTGGCGCGGGAAGTACTCGCTGGGTTTCAGCTCCGGCATGTATGTCGTCCCGCCACCGGGCACCGAGACGCGGCCCTCCCGCAGGCGCCTGTGGTAGTAATCGAAGCTCTGGATCATGTGCGGCACCCAGGCCAGCCCGGCCTCCGCCATCACGATCTTCGCCCGCGGGTAGCGGTCCAGCACGCCGTTGAAGATCAGCCCCGCGATCGGCTCCACGAGCTGGAAGCCCTGCATCGCCACCGTTGTCCGCGTCGCTCCGGCGACCACCGGGTTCGCCGGCGGCGGGTCGTTTCTCGGAGCAGACGTGAGAGGCGCCCCTTGAGCGGGGGTTTGGGGGCCTCCCCCAACTCCAGTGCCACCGCCTCGGCGTACGTCCACCGCGAGGTGAAACGCGATCGGCACGTCCAGCTCCTGCGCCAGCGCCCAGAAGCTCTCCCACGACGCGTCGTAGACCGGCGGGTCGGCTCGCGCTGCCAGCACGTTGAACAGCCGCATGCCCTTCTTCGCCAGGCGCGCCATCTCGTCGCGCGCCGCCTCCGCGTCGTCCATCGGCAGCTGCGCCACGCCCAGCAGGCGCTCCGGGCAAGCCGAATCGAAGTCGATCAGCCAGTCGTTGTAAACCTGATACACAGCCCGTCGCAGCTCCGGGTCCTCGATCACGAAGGGGTCCGTCGGCCCGTACATCACGCTGGCGTCGACGCCATCGCGGTCCATGTCGGCCAGGCGCAGCTCAGGCGTCGTCGGCCGCAGCTCGCCCTCGCGCATCTCCCCGCCGATCTCCAGCGCCCACTTGACGCCGCTGCCCTGTGCACCGGTGTAGAAGCCCCAGGCGCCCCACAGGTTGCCGTCGCAGAACCAGGACGCGCCGTTGTCCGTGTCCTCGACCTGCGGCCCGCGCTCCCGCAGATGCGGCGGCAGGCGTGCCGACCACAGGTCGCGCGGCATCCAGCGCAGGTCTATGTGGTCGTCCGCCGAAATGACTTTGTAGTCCATGGGCGCCCCTTATCGTCGCAGAGTCTACTCCGGCCTCAAGGCGTTTTGAAGCGGCGAGACCTCAGGCGATCCCGTTGCGAGCCGCATACGTCGTTGCTTCGACGCGGTTCGCCACGCCCGTCTTGTCGAAGATGTTGCTCACGTGCCGCCGCACCGTGTTCAGGCTGATCACCAGCTCATCCGCAATCTGCTGGTTGCTGCGGCCGACAGCAATGAGGCGCAGGACTTCGACTTCGCGGGCCGATAGGGTCTGTACTCCTTGAACTTGAGGCCCGTCTTCCGAGGCTTCCGGTGGCAACCCAGCAATGAACTCGTTGACCAACCTCAATCCTTGCTCGCTATCGCCGAAGAGGTCAGCACCGTCGAGAAGGGCCATTCGCGCTCCGCTGATGCTCGCGGCAAGGCGCATGGATTCGTCAGGTTGCAGTTGCATGAAGTTGCGAGAGTGCATAACCAGGACGGGACTCTTTACCAAAGGCAGGATGTCTTCAACATCCGACTCAAGCGCTGCGCGCTGGCCCGCAAGGGAAGTCGCGTTGTAGTCCCGGCTACTTAGCACGGTGTCTGCGTATCTGTCCGCCTCCCTGGGATCGAGGTCTACCGGGAGTACAGTGCGCTGAAAGAGCTCGTAGTTCTCCAGAGGTAGAGCGCCATGCAGAG
>DATDOP010000358.1:0-5252 GCA_035293185.1 Dehalococcoidia bacterium
CCACTTCGATCGCCTCAAGCTCGAAGGCCTCGCGGCGGAGAAGCGTCTCACCGAAGCCAACCTGCGCCTCGTCGTCAGCGTCGCGAAGAAGTACATCGGCCGCGGCATGTCGCTGCTCGACCTGATCCAGGAAGGCAACATCGGCCTGATCCGCGCCGTCGAGAAGTTCGACTACCGCAAGGGCTACAAGTTCAGCACCTACGCCACCTGGTGGATCCGCCAGGCGATCACCCGCGCCATCGCCGACCAGGCCCGCACGATCCGCATCCCCGTGCACATGGTGGAGACGATCAACAAGCTCGTGCGAATCTCCCGCCGCCTCGTACAGGAGTACGGCCGCGAGCCCACGAGCGAGGAGATCGGCCGCGGCATGGAGGTCGCGCCGGAAAAGGTGCGCGAGATCATCAAGGTCTCGCAGGAGCCCGTCTCCCTGGAGACGCCGATTGGTGAAGAGGAAGACTCGCACCTCGGCGACTTCATTGAGGACCCGGTGGCGCTGGCCCCGGCGGACGCTGCCGCTCACCAGCTGCTCAAGGAGCAGGTGATGGACGTGCTCGCCAGCCTCGCGCCGCGCGAGCGCAAGGTGCTGGAGCTGCGCTTCGGCCTGGAGGACGGCCGCAGCCGCACCCTCGAAGAGGTGGGCCGCGAGTTCCACGTCACCCGCGAGCGCATCCGCCAGATCGAGGCGAAGGCGCTGCGCAAGCTGCGTCACCCCTCGCGCTCGAAGAAGCTGCGCGACTACCTGGAGTAAGCGTTCAGCAGTCAGCTATCAGCTAACAGACCGGCGGTCACCACGGCCGCCGGTTTCTTCTGCCCTGCAGTAAGCACGCCTCGCGAACGAAACTTCCCAGCCTGATCAGACGAGTATCCCTGCATGGGCTTCTACAACTGGACGCTGCGCCAGAAGGCGAAGGTCGCCATGCCGGTTGTAATCGCGGCCACCTTCGCGCTGAGCAATCTCGCCTGCGCCGACACCACATCGGTTACACTGGCCAACAACAGCGAAACGCTGGTCTTTTTTCAAGACTCCATCACACCCTCTGAGGAGCTCGACGTCACGGCGCTGAAGGCCTCGTACTGGAGTGCGATCCAGCCTGGGACAGAGGAGACCTTCGCTACATTTCGGCGCGGCCGTTGCTTGGCAATCCGAACGCGCGGCGGCACAGCGCATGCGACGACGGAATTCCACGAGAACTCGCGCTATACAGTGACCGTATCCGGCAACGAAGTACGCATCGCAACGATTGTTGGCGAGCCAAAAGGGGACAACTCGCGGTTCGCGATCGTTTCCGCGATCGCCGGCGTGCCCTTCCTACTCGGCATGCTTGCCGCCATCTTCATCACGCTGCGCTTCTTCTATCGCTATTACTCCCGCCACGACAAAACGGCGCAACTGCAGTAGCCGGTTACTCCACCACCATCGCCGTCACCAGCCCGAACATCCCCGTCGGGCCCTCCGCGTGCGACAGGATGTGACAGTGGAACGCCCAGACGCCGGGCTCTGTGGCCTCCACGATGACGTCGTAGCGGTTCCCCGGCGCCACGTCGAGCGTGTCGCAAAGCTGCGGCGGATTAATCGGCCAGCCGTCCTTGGCAAAGACGAGCATCGGCATGCCGTGCAGGTGCATCGGGTGGTTCATCACGCCTTCATTCAAGTAACGGATCAGCACGCGCTCGCCGCGCTTTGCCACCACCGCGTCCGTGGCTGGGAAGCTCTTGCCGTTGATCGTGAACCCCAGCGAGAGGTCGTTCAGCACCATGATGTGCTCGCGGTCGTACGCGGGATACGTGCTTGGGTCGCGCGGGTCGACGATGAAGGCGCCGAGCAGTCCGCGGTTCACCTGGTCCAGCGAGTTGTGGTGCGAGTGGTACATGTGCGTCCCAGAGTTGCGCAGCGTGAACTCGTAGGTGAACGTTTCGCCGGTTTTGATCGGTTCCTGATTGATGTATGGCACGCCGTCCATGTTGTTCGGCACGTAGAGGCCGTGCCAGTGCACAGACGTGCTCTCCTTGAGGTTGTTCTTGACGATGATCCGCACCGTCTCGCCCTCGGTCGCGCGCAGGATCGGCCCCGGGATGGCGCCGTTATAGCCGCGGCCCGCCACCACTTTGCCCGGCTCCACCTCCCAATCGACCTCGTCGACGCTCAGCCGGAACACCTTCACGCCACCCACGATCTCCGGCTGCAGCGGCTGGTTGCCTTTGCCCTTGGTGATCGGCGTCGTCTGGTTCTTGAGGAAGGCGTCGATGCCCTCCTTGTGCAGGCGATCCATCTCCTCCGCCGAATGCTCCTGCGTGGCTGGTGCCGCGGGGGCGCTCGTCATGTCCATGCCGGCATGTGTGCCGGCGCTGCTTGCCGCCGCTTCGTCCGGTTGCTCCGAGTCGGCAACCACCCAGCCCGCCGTGCCGATGATCAAGCCCGTCGATACGACGCTGGCGCCGACCAGCGTCTTCTCCAGAAAGGAACGCCGCGTGACCTTCGCATTGCTATCGTCGTCGTAACGCCGGCTCATGGGTCGTCTCCCGTCGGTGCGTCCTCGTCTTGCGCTGGCGCCCGTACTCAAGCTATCGGCTCAACCAGCCTGCCTGGCAGTGCCGAATGGGCCGGCCATTTGGGACAAACGTCACAAAGGCCCGGGAGGGCAGGTCCCGGATGAGGCTGCGACGGCGGCGGCCGCGGCCGCTCGTTAATCGATGGAGCAGACTGAGCCCGGCAGGCGCGTGCGGTTGCGTGCCACCCAGGCGTAAACGGCCTTGCCCGGCCGGTGTGCGCCGGGGAACCACAGGAGGGGTGCCAGCGGCCAAAGGGGCGGTAAGACCAGGGTCAACCGCCGGAAGGAGTAGAAGCCGCCTTCCAGCACGTCGCCGTTCTGTATGTAAGCCTCGCGGCGAAAGTCACTCAGCGTCAGGTTGCCCGGCAGTGCCTCCAGCGACTGTAAGGCCAGCCAGCGGACGCTTCGCCGCAGGTCGGCCGCGGCCAGCAGGCGCACCGTTCGCGTGCAGAAGCCGCATTCGCCGTCGTAATAGAAGGTATAGGGCCGCTGAGGCGTAGCAGCGCCGCTCGCAGGCGTGACGCTCGACGCTGGTGACCTGCTACCGCTACCTTCCATGGCCTCCCCGGCTCGGTTACATTCTCCCAGATATGCTAACCGAGTCCCTGCCGGCAAGGGCTGCAACGTGACCGCAACCCGAGCAGCGCGAACACGCGACGCCCTCGATAGGCTGTTCGAGCGCCTGCTCAGCCCGGTAGACATCGCCTCGCTGGTCTTCTTCCGTGTCTTTTTCGGCGTGCTGGCGTTCTGGCACGTCTGGCAGCTGATGCGCAGCGTGAAGACGGAATACATCACGCCGGATTTCCATTTCACATACTACGGCCTCGGCTGGATCCAACCTCTGCCGGGCGAGCTGATGAACGTCGTGTTCCTGCTCATGGCGGCCTCCGCAATTTTCATCGCCCTGGGGTTGTTCTACCGTGCCGCGGCAGTCACCTTCTTCGTCCTCCACACCTACGCCTTCCTGATCGACATCTCCAATTATTGGAACCACTACTACCTGATCAGCCTGCTGGCGTTCTTGATGATTTTCGTTCCCGCCCACCGCGCGTATTCGTTGGACGTTGCCCGCGGCGCTGTGCTGCACGCCGACGAGGCGCCAGCCTGGGGTCTGTGGATCCTGCGCGGGCAGATGGCGATCGTCTACTTCTTCGCCGGCGTGGCCAAGGCAACGAGTTCAGACTGGTGGCACGGCCGACCCATGGACGCCTTCCTGGCGAGCTACCCGGAGTTCCCGCTCGTCGGCCGCTGGTTCGATGAGCAGTGGCTGATCTACCTGGCGAGCTACGGCGGCATGCTGTTCGACCTGTTTATCCTGCCGCTGCTCCTCTGGCCGAAGACTCGTGTGCCCGCTCTCGCCGTGGCGATTGGCTTTCACGTGACCAACTCGCTGATCTTCGACATCGAGGTATTTCCCTGGCTAGCCATTGCCGCGACGCTGCTGTTTCTGCCACCGTCCTGGCCACGCTTCGGCGGTCAATGGAGCCGCCTGACTCCGGAATCAGCGCCTGCCAAGCACAGCCCGCCGCCGGCGGCCCGGCGTCCCCGAAACGCCCGGGGACGCTTCCGGGAAGGCGGCGGACGGTTTTACTTCGGTCAACGCACGGTTGCCGGCATCCTGGGTGTCTTCTTCCTCTTCCAAGTACTCATCCCCCTGCGCCAGTTCGCTTATCCCGGGAACCCGGCCTGGACCACAGAGGGTTACTTCTTCTCCTGGCGGATGCTCATCGCCGACCGGAAGGGCTCAGCGATCGCCTTCTTTCTCGAGAGCAAGACTGAAGAAGCGACCTGCATCGTCAATACGCGTAGTTACCTCTATTCCTTTCAGACGCCATGGCTCCTCAGCCCGGATGCGGTTGTCCAGTTCGCCCATCACCTCGCGGCGGAATACACGAAGCGGGGTGCAGACGTTGAGGTCCACGCCTGGACGGATGTTGGCCTCAACGGACGCTCGGCGCGCTCCTGGATTGACCCGGAGGTCGACCTCGCCTCCGTCAGCCGTACGCTAGGCCATCACGGCTGGCTGACCGATATCGATGACGCCACGCACATCGAGCTTCCGGTGGCGCAGCCCTGTCCCGACCCGCCGCCCCTCGAGCGAGTCGCCCCGGCGCAACAGAGACCCACCCTCGACTAGGCGCGACGCAATTGACCCGCGGCGAAACGCCCTCCTAGACTTCTTTCAGGCGCAGGCCGAAGTGGCGGAATTGGCAGACGCGACGGTCTCAAAAACCGTTGACCTTAACCGGTCGTGTGGGTTCGATCCCCACCTTCGGCACCAACTCAGAACAGGGAACATCCAGGAGAGGGAACGAGAGGAACAAGCAGGAACACAAGGAAGATTTCGCGCGGCGGTTGCGTTCCACGAAGTGTTCCTTGTGTTCCCGCGGTTCCTTGTGTTCCTTCGCTTACGGCTTGTAGTTGGTCTCGTCCCATGTGGCGTACATGAAGTCGTTCTTCTGAGTTGTGAAGAAGCGCCCGGGACCGTCCACCATTGTGTCCATGAACTTTGCTGCCTTGAGCGTCCCGTCAGGCTGCGGCAAGTACAACGACGTCAGCACGTACGGCGTGTTGATGTCCAGCTGCATCGCGTAGCAGGCGCCGGCTGCCCAGAGCGCCCGCGCCAGGCTGTCCGCGCTCAGTGAGTTGCCTGCCGCCACAAGCAGGTCGCCGTTGCTGGTCAAGCCGATCGCGGATCGC
>DATDOP010000359.1:0-11550 GCA_035293185.1 Dehalococcoidia bacterium
GCTTCGAACACCGCGACCTCATGTCCGGCCTGGATCAGGCGATAGGCCGCTGTCAGCCCGGCAACGCCGCCCCCGACGATTGCGACTCTCATTCCAGCACTCCGGGTGCAGGAACAGGCTGTGGCCGCTCAGATACGCCCATGATCTGGCGGAAGGAGAAGTGCATCGACCAGAGCAGGGCAAAGCCGAGAATGATCACGGGCACCAGTAGGAGCGCGTGCAGAGCGATTGCGTAGGCCGACGCGGAAGCGCTGCCGACGTTGAACAGCACGAGGACCTCTCGCGTCGCCAGTTCGAAGGGCCCGACGCCACCCGGTGAAGCGAAGATCGAGAGCGCCAGGTTCGCGGCCGCGACGATGATCAGGTAAACGTCGAACCCGACATCGAGGTGGAAGGCCTCTCCCACCACGTAGTACATCGATGCCTCGACCACCCAGGACCCGACCGAAACCGCCGCCGCGAGCAGCATGACGCCGGGATTGCGCAGCGCCGCCAGCCCCGACAGAAACGCATCCAGCACTTCTTCTGCCTTGGCAGCGAGGCGCGCTGGCCCAAAGGTCGACAGTCTGAGCAGGAGGCGCCGGACTCGCACCGGTGAGTAAGCAAGACCCACCAGCACCGAAGTACCTGCGAGGAACAGCAGCCCGGCACCCACGCCCAGGCTCTGCCGCCCGGCGTCCGTGTGGGAGAGCGCGGTGACTGCTCCGAGGATTGCTACCAGGGCGAGGCCGTCGAAGGCGCGGTCCACTGCAATCGTGCCGAAGACCGTAGACTTGCTCATCGACTCCCGTTCGCCCAGGAGGTAGGCGCGGACAAGCTCGCCGACGCGCATCGGAGCAACGTTGTTGGTCATAAGCCCGATAATCACGATTGGATAGAGGCGCGAGATCGGGATGTCTGCCACGGGGCGCAGCAGCAGCCGCCAACGCAATGCCCGCAGCCAGTATCCGGCGAAGTAGATTGGCACCGCGGCGCTGGCGAGGGCGTAGTCGGCTCCGCTGAAGGCGTGCCGGATCTGGTCGAAGTCCGTTCGAGCCAGGAAAAAGGCAAGAAAGACGGCGCTGATCGCGAGTCCGAGCCAGAAGCGTTTCTTACGCAGCAAGATGTTGTCCCAATGGAACTACTCGAAGCTGGCGGGGTTGACTCATAAGCAGTGTCGAAGCCTCTTCTAGCGCGAGTTCTCGTAGGATTCGCTTCAGAATGATCGGCTGTTTGTGCTGAGGAATCGATAACAAGCGGTGAGCAACTCGTAGCCAACGTACCTTTTGGGAGCACGAGGTGTCCAGACCACTAAGTTGACACCCAAAAGGCGCGGACTATGATCGCAACACCTTTGAGATTCGAGGGAGGACTGCCGTCATGGCCTTTCGAGGTTACGTGCTGATCGAAGCCGAGGTGGGTCACGCGAAGGGCGTGGGCGAGGCAGTGCTTGCACTGAAGCATAAGGACGCGCGCGTGACGGCTGTTGACACCGTCACGGGCCCCTATGACGTCATCGTGCAGATGGAAGCAGACGACCTGGACAAGCTAGGCTCCGCGATCACCGAGGGCCTGCAGCGCATCCAGGGCGTGCAGCGCACGACGACCTGCCTGGCGGTGAAGCTGGGCTGACCACGGCACGCCCCTTCCTGAATGCGACGCGCCCGAAGGGCCGTTACCCTCAACAGCGGGAGCGCTAGAATCTGATCATGACGTTTGAAGCGATGATCAGTGTTGAGGAAGCGCGCGGGCGCATTCTCGGTGCGATTTCGCGCCTCCCGGTCGAAGAACGCGCACTCGGCGAGGCCCTCGGTCAGGTGCTGGCCGCAGATGCCTACTCCCCGATCACGATTCCACCGCTGGATAACACGAGCATGGACGGTTACGCGGTGCGCGCCGGCGACACGCGGGGCGCCTCTGAGGACTCGCCCGTGATGCTGCGGGTTATCGGCGAAGTGGCGGCCGGTTACATCTTCGCGGGCGAGGTGGCTCCAGGCGACGCGGTGAGAATCATGACCGGCGCGCCGGTGCCCAGAGGCGCGGACGCGATCGTGCCGTTCGAGGAAACCGACGAGCCGCCCGGGCGCAATTTCGGCTCGTTTGCCAAGGGGCGCGACAACGTCGGCATCCTGAAAGGCGCTGCGCCGGGCGCCAACGTGCGTCGCGCCGGCGAGGATGTCGCAGGTGGCAGCCTGGTGATGCGCTCCGGTACCGAGCTGGGTGCGGCGCAGATTGGCGTGTTGGCCTCCCTGGGGCTGGCAACCGTCCAGGTGTACCGGCGTCCCGTCGTAGCGATCATCTCGACCGGCGACGAGCTGCTCGAGCTCGGCCAGCCGCAGTCCGAAGGCAAGATCTACGACGCGAACAGCTACAGCATCGCCGCGCTGGTCGCGGAGGCAGGCGGGACGCCGAAGCGCCTCGGGATCTCGCGCGACACCGTCGACGACCTCACGGCGAGGATCCACGAGGCGCTTCGCTACGCAGACCTGCTGGTCACGACCGCCGGCGTCTCCCGTGGCGACTACGACGTGGTCAAAGACGTGCTGCTGCGCGAGGGCCACGTTGATTTCTGGACGGTACGCATGCGGCCCGGCAAACCGCTGGCGTTTGGCAGCTTCGAGGCGCCGGACGGCCGTGTCGTGCCACACATCGGCCTGCCCGGCAACCCCGTCAGCTCGATGGTGACGTTTGAGCTGTTCGGCCGCTCCACGATCTTCAAGATGATGGGTCGCGAGGGCTGGGAGCGGCCCGTGCTGCGCGTCATCGTCGAAGACCGGATCGTCAATCCGGACGGCCGGCGCTTCCTGGCGCGCGGCATCGTTCGGCAGGTGGAGGGGCGCTACGTGGCCTCCCTGACGGGGCCTCAAGGCTCCGGCATCTTGACCTCGATGGCGCTGGCCAACGCGCTTGTCGTCTGCCCGGAGGACGTGCCTTCACTGGAGCCCGGCGATGCGGCCGACGCGATGATGCTGGGGCCAGTGCGCTAGGGCGGGACTCTTAGCCGAACTTCGGTTGGGTTCGCGGCGTCAGCACAAGGCCTTCGTGGTAGTCCAACCGCAGCTTGATGTTGTCTGATTCGGCGACGCACTCATAGACGTTGAACGTGCCGATCAGGTAGCCCTCGGGGTCGCGGGTGTAGCGGCCCTCAATGGCGCCGACTACTGTGTTCATCCAGACGTACTTCTCAGCGTCCGTGAGGAAGTACATGCTGCCCTTGAAGTGCCGGAACCCGTCGATGTCGATTCCGTAGCCCCGGATTTCGTAATAGACCTCCGCGCCATCGTCGGTGGTCAGGATGCCGCGGATGTCAGGCGTCACGACGTTGTCAGAGCGCACGACCGACTTATTCATCGCCTTGTGGCCGCCCCGGACGCGCTCGCCATCGATTGTGCCTTCGCGGAACATCCAGGACGTGGAATCGGTGCCCAGCGGGCCTTTGAGGGAGACGCTGTGTCGCTCCACGTAGCGGTAAACCATTTCGAATAGCGGCACGAGTTTCATGGGGAGGTTCCTCCTGTCAGCGGATTCTATAGTGGATGAGCCCACTGACGGTTCTAACGGACGCGGAAGCCCTCGTATTCGCCGGTGGGAGCGGCCCAGGACACGTCTACACGCTCAACGCGCGCCAGCGGTGGACCGTGGCGCAAATGCGCCAGCAGCGACTCGAGCGAGGAAAGCAGACCCTCCGCAACCACCTCAACCGTGCTGCCGTTGCTCAGGTTGCGCGCGTAGCCGCTAAGGCCCAGCGCTGCCGCCTTTTCCAGCGCAAAGTAGCGGTAACCGACGCCTTGCACGCGGCCGCGTGCAAGGACTCTGAGCGCAGAGGTCTCGTTCTCAGTCATGGCTTGCGCGCGAAGGTCTCAATCCAGCCGGTTGCGCCGGTGGTCAGGCCGTAACTCGTCGAATTGATACGCTGATCCAGAATATGGAAGCCGGCCGCCTTGACGAGCTCCTGCCATTCATCCGCCCGATAGAAGAAGTAAAAGCGCGCTGGCAATTGACTGCCCGGTTCGTACGGCACCAATTCCCCGTCTCCGTGCTGCATCGACGTGAACAGGACTCCATTTGGCCTCAGAGTGCGGAAAGCCTCCCGTATCGCCTGAGCGATATCCTGCTTCGGTACGTGAAGCAAGCTCGCGCAAGCCCAGGCGCCGTCGAAGCTATCTCCTCGGAAAGGAAGGCGCCTGGCGTCTGCTTGCAGGAGATGGCCTTTCAGCTCCACGTGGTTTCGCGTGGCTTGTCCCAGGAGTCCGGGAACCGGGTCGAATCCACAGACGTTGAGCCCCAGTCTGGCAAGTTCGGCGGCGTCGTGACCGGGGCCGCAACCCAGTTCTAAGATGGACGCTCCTGGCGCAACGAGGTCCCGAAACCGTTGATGCAGCGGGTTCAGGGCCTCACGGTCACGAGAGTGCTCGGCGTACTCGGCGGCACCCAAGTCGTAGGAAGTGAGCGTGCTCAGGACGGGGTCAGGCGAGGAGGTCATCGAGGACGGACTCGACCACTTCGCGTGGGACGTCTGAACGGACGACGGGACGTCCCACGTCTTCGAGCAGCACCCAGCGCTGGCCCCCGGCAACGATCTTCTTGTCCAGCGCGAGCGCGGCGGCGACGCGGGCGCGGTCGATGCCCTTTGGTGGTCGCATCGGCAGGCCGGCGCGCTGGATCAGCGCGTTCTGGCGCTCGACCAGGGGCGCCGGCGTTAGACCGACACGCCGCCCGATTTCGGCCGCGGCGACCATGCCCACGGCGACCGCTTCGCCGTGCAGCAGTGCCGAGTAGCCGCCAGCCGCCTCGAAGGCGTGACCCAGCGTGTGGCCGTAGTTGAGCAACTCACGCACGCTGCCCGTCTCCCGCTCGTCCTCGCTGACCACGGCGCCCTTGATCCGGACGTTGCGGGCCAGCACCTGCGTCGACAGCTCCGGCTCCAGCGCCATGAACTCGTCCAGGCGCTCCTCCAGCAGTGAGAGCAGGTCTGGGTCGCGGATCATCGCGTGTTTGATTACCTCGCCCATTCCTTCAGCCAGCGCCCGTCGCGGCAGCGTCTTCAGCGTCGCGACGTCGGCAACCACCGCCTTGGGCTGATAGAACAAGCCGACGATGTTCTTCGCCCCTGCATGGTTCACGGCCGTCTTGCCGCCGATCGATGCGTCGACCATGGCGAGAAGGCTGGTCGGCGCCTGGACGAACGGCATGCCACGCAGGTACGTCCCGGCGACGAAGCCGGAGAAGTCGCCAACCATCCCGCCGCCCAGGGCAACGATGACATCTCGCCGCTCGGCGCGGTGGGAAGCCAGCCAGTCGTACACAGACGCCGCCATCTCCAGGCTCTTGCTGGCGTCGCCAGGCGGGATGGGGTGGCTCGCGACCTCCAGGCCCGCCTCACGCAGGCTCGAGATGGCAGTTTCGCCCCACTGCGCTAGGACGGCCTCGTCCGAGATCAAGAAGGCGCGCCGTGCGCCCGTCGTGCGCTTCGTGATGTCGCCCAGTTGCTCGAGTGCGCCCCAGGCGACGTACGCCGGGTACTCGCCGGACGCGGTGCGGATGATCGTCGTTGCCTTGGGGTCGTCCAGGATCGGTGGCAGGATCGTCGGCGTGCGCGAGAGCTGGTCGACGCGGCCGGGACGATTGAACGCGGCTTCGCCGTGCTCCCGGTAGAAGCGCACGATCTCCGCGGCGACCTCCTCCGGCGTGAGCGCGTCCGTCTCGACCGTGAAGTCGGCGAGCGCGTACACAGCGGCGCGCTGGTCGATCAGGCGCCGACCGCGGGCCAGCGGGTCTTCCCCGGCGAGCATAGGTCTCGGGCGCCCCTGCTGCTTCGCCGCCATGCGCGCCACCACCGTCTCCGGCGTGGCGCGCAGGCAGACCACGAGTCCGTGCTCCACGATGCTACGTCGCGTCGGCTCGAAGACGGGTGCGCCGCCGCCCGCCGCCACGACGATCTTCTGACGGCTCTCAAGATGCCTGAAAGCTTCGTACTCGCGCTGGCGGAAGGCGGCCTCGCCGTCTTCCGCGAACAGCGCGTCAATCTCCTTGCCGGCGATCCTCACCAGCACGTCGTCCGCGTCTACGGCGTCCCAGCCTAGCTGCTGCGCGACAAGCTGTGCGATGGCGGTCTTGCCGACGCCGAAGACGCCTGTGAGCGTGATGCGCATGGGTGCGGTCATGAGGGCATTATGGCCGGTTTGAACTGCTGCGGTCACGGTCAACACGTGGCTCCGCTGCCGTTCACGCCAATCCGGCAGCGTGGCTCTGAACCGTTGCGCTGCGTTGTGAACGAGATTTGCGTTCCGTCCGCGCTCCAAGAGGGATCTTGATCACCGCAACAGCTGGCTGGATCGGCGGGCGTGATCTGCCGGAGGTCTGTTCCGTCCGCGTTGATGACGAAAATCTCGAACGCGCCGTTGCGGTTGGAAGAGAAGGCAATCTGCCTGCTATCCGGCGACCAGGGCTGGTGCGGTGTCCGTTGAGGAGAGGTTGTTCGTGATGTTGAGCTCGCGACCGCTGGCGACATCGATTACGTAGACTTCCTGGTTCGAAGCGTCGCGCGTGGTCATGCAAGCTCGTTTGGTCCCATCCGGTGATAGCACGTCCTGGAAGCAGTCGCGCGGTGGCGGCTCGCCTGCCGCGATGAGTCTGCGTTCCGTCCCATCGACATTGACCTCGTATTGGTCCGTCGGGAAATTGCCGATGGGGTGTCGGTAGCTCAGCTTCTGACCATCTGGTGACCAGGTCACGCTTGTGCCAAATGCAACCCAGGTGAGACCGCTCCCGTCCGGTTTGATGACGTAGACGTCGTGGCCACGGCTGAAGGCGATGTGGCCTCCGTCCGGGGACCACTTCGGCAGCTGGTCGCCGCCAGCACCCTCCGGCACAAGCGTCAGGCGGTACGTCGAGGAGCCGTCGACGGCAGCGACGAAGGTCTCGAATGTGCCCGACTCGAAGCCGTCGCGGTCCGACGAGTATGCGATCCACATGCAGTCCGGCGCCCAGGTTGGGTCGAGGTCGTTCATGACGTTGTTCGAGATGTTGCCTAGCCCGGAACCGTCGGGATTCATGACGTAGACCTCGGAATTGCCATCCTTGGTGGTCACGAAAGCAAGGCGCCCGTCGGTTGGGCACGTCTTCTCGTGGAACCTCTCGAATGAAGCACCAGCCACGGGGGCCTCGGTGGGTATCGGCGCAATGGCCTCGAAGGCTGGTGACGATGGGTCACGCGTCCGTTCAGCTGCCGGCTGGGCGCCCCCCGTGCAGGCGAGCGTTAGCGAAAACAGAAGGAGCAGAAATAAGGCGCGCACGATGCATAATTATCTCACATCCCCGCGCGGCCCGATGGTCTGCATGTAGTTCTTGTAGTTCGCGACGGTCTCTTTGATGTTGTCGCCCCCGAACTTGTCTAGCATGGCGTCCGCGAGCACGAGGGCGACCATCGCTTCGCCGATGACGCCTGCGGCGGGGACCACGCAGACGTCAGAACGCTCGTAGAAGGCGTCCTTCAGCTCTGCGGTGAGCAGGTCGGCGCTGGGCAGCGGGCGCGGCAGCGTCGAAATCGGTTTCAGCGCACCGCGCACGACAACGTCTTCCCCGTTGGTCACGCCTCCTTCCAGTCCACCGGCGCGGTTGGTGGCATGCTGCCAGGGCCTCTCGCCCCACAGCTCGCGCGGCAGGATCACGTCTTGCACCTGCGACCCGGGCAGCGACGCGGTGGTGAACCCGCCGCCGATTTCGACGCCCTTGACGGCCTGCATGCTGACGATGGCCTGCGCCAGGCGCCCGTCCAGCTTGCGGTCCCAGTGCACGAAGCTGCCGAGCCCGATCGGCACGCCCGAAGCGCGAACCTCGAAGACGCCACCGACAGTGTCGAGGTTCTCACGCGCGGCGTCGATGCGGGCGATGAACTGCGCTTCGATAGCCGGATCAGCGCAGCGCACGCTGGAGGACTCGACAAGGGCCCAGTCTGGCGACTCCGGCGGGTTGGCGCGCACCTCACCGACCTGCAGGACGTGGCTGTGAATCGAAACACCAATCTCCTCCAGCAGACGCCGCCCGATGGCCGATGCCGCGACGCGGGCGGTGGTTTCGCGCGCGCTGGCGCGTTCGAGGACGGGGCGCACGTCATCCAGCCCGTACTTGACGGCGCCCGCAAGGTCGGCGTGCCCGGGACGCATCGCCGTCAGGCGCTCAACCTCGGCCTCGACCGGCGCGACGGACATGCGCACCTGCCAGTTCTGATTGGCAAAGTCGCGGTTGACGATACTGAGGCCGATGGGTCCGCCCATCGTGAAGCCGTGGCGCACGCCACTGACGATCTCGGCGTGGTCGGTCTCGATCTGCTGACGCTTGCCGCGGCCGTAGCCCTGCTGCCGCCGCCGCAGCTGGACGTCGATGTACTCCTCCGACATCGGCAGGCCCGCGGGCACGCCCTCGACGATGACGAGCAGCCCCTTGCCGTGCGACTCGCCGGCGGTCATGAAGCGGAACTGGCCCACTACTCGGCCTCCGAGGGCGCGCTGGCGAAGGCGATGGGCTCTACGGCATGCAGGCCGGCGCCGTTGCCCGAGAAGCGGCCTTCGGTGAGGGAAACGAAGTCGGCGGGCTCAGTCTCCTCCCAGTCGATGTGCTCGACAGCGCTGCGGGCGATCAGCGTGCTCAAGATGCAGCGCGGCTCCGCGTGTCCGTTCTCATCACGAAACGAAGTGTATACGTCGATCTGAACGTGGTCGAGCTTCACGTTGGGCACGTCGTAGAGCAGCATTTCCGCCAGGCGCTTGGTGATCTTCATCGCTTCAACGAGGGGGCTGGACGTTTCAATGCGCCGCGCGCCCACCAGTGCGTACTCCCCCTCGGCGTTGCAGCTGACCCGGGCCGAAGTCGGCGTGACGTCCAATAGCTCGACGGTCTGGATGCCGTGCCAGAGCAGAGCCGGCGTGCCACGCGGCACGCGAGACTCGCGCCAACCCTCCAGTTCGTCTTCGATCAGCGTGCGGATCGCTTCAAGGTCCCCGCTCTCCACCAGGCCGCGCCAGTGCATCTGACGCGCCGTCTCCTGGACGATTACGAAGCCCGTGAACAACAACAGCAGCACGACGATGAGGATGCCCCACTCCATGCCGCTTACTCCTGCTCCGCCAGCGCTGCTTCAGCCGCCGCCATCATGATGTCGACCGGAGGCTCTCTGCCCGTCCACAGCGTCTGCTGCGCGGCTCCCTGGTAGGCCAGCATCGCCAACCCGGCGACGGCCCGGCAGCCTGTCTTGCGGGCCAGTCGCAAGAGCACCGTCTCCAGCGGGTTATAGACAATGTCGACAACCCAGAGGCCGGCACGCAGCATCGATTCAGCCAGCGGCGCCTCCTGCTCCTGTGGCGTGTGGCGCATCCCCACCGGGGTGCAGTTGACGATCAGGTCTGCGGCGTCTGCGGCGGCCCCCAGCGAGTCCACGTTCCAGGCGACCTGGGTGATAGCTACGCTGCGTGGCGCCGTCGACGCGAGATGTGTCGCCGCGGCCGCTATACGTTCGGGTCGCCGGCCGGCGAGGGCGATCGATGCAACGCCCCCTTCGACGAGACCGTACGCGATGGCGCGCTCCGACCCGCCGACGCCAAGCACGAGCGCTCGCAGGCCTTGAGGGTCGCAGCCTGCGAGACGCAGGGGCCGCATAAATCCGTCCTTATCCGTGTTGTAGCCGATCAGGCGGCCGTCACGCTTGACGATCGTGTTCACGGAGCCAATCGCGGTCGCGACGGGGTCGATTTCGTCCAGCAGCGCCATGACCGTCTGCTTGTGCGGAATCGTCACAGACATGCCCAGCATCTCGGGGTCGTGCATACGCTGCACGGCGGCAGTGAGCTCCTCCGGCGGCGTGGCCCAGGCTTCGTAGCGGACATCGAGACCGAGCGCGGCGAAACCGGCGTTGTGGATGACCGGCGAGAGCGAGTGGCCGAGGGGGTAACCGATAATGCCAGCGAGCAAGGTCTACCTCACCGCCGCTGCCGCGCGGCCTTCTCTTTGCGAGGAGAGGGGCTCTTGACGGCGACCGTCAGCGGGACAAGACGGCAATCGTAGCGAGCCCCGGTAGGGGCGCGCGGCCGTGCGCCCCTGCGCGCCGTTGATGACAACGCGGCGTTAGCGCTGATACCGAGCGACGTTGGCCTGGTGCTGTTCAAAGGTCTCCGCGAATGCATGGCTGCCGTCGTTGCGCGCGACGAAGAACAGATATTTCGTCGTCGCGGGCCGGATCACCGCCGTTATCGAGTCGATGCCGGGGTTGGCGATCGGGCCGGGCGGCAACCCGGACTTCACGTACGTATTATAGGTCGAGTCGAATTGCAGGTCCTGAAGCGATAAGGACCGTTTCCAGTAGCCAAACTCGACGACGCTCCCCGGCCGGGCCGTGATCGCGTACTGAACCGTCGGGTCTGCCTGCAGCGGCATCCCCTCATCGATGCGGTTGCGGTAAACGCTGGCGATGATCGGCCGTTCCTCCGGTAGCACGGCCTCTCTTTCCACGATCGCGGCAAGCGTCAGCACCTGATGCACGCTGAGGCTCTGCGCGCGCGCCTCTTCGCGCAGCTGGAGCGTGAAGCGCGTCGCCAGGGCGTCCACCATCTTGAGCACGACCTCCGGCGCCTCGACGCGAAACGAGAAGCTGTACGTCGCCGGGTAGAGGTAGCCCTCCAGCGTCGCGGAAGCCGGACGGCTGCTGAGCAGGTCGCGGTCGACGTCGCTGCCGCTCGTCGCGATCGAGTTCGTCGCCGCCAGGAAGGCATCGGCACTGACGACATTGCGTTCCTCGAGCAGCGCCGCGACCTCTTCGATGCGGCGCCCCTCGGGGATCGTCACGATGCGCGCGGCGGTAAGCCCGTCGCGGATACGCGAGACGGCGTCCATCACGCTGGTGCCGGGCAGGAACTCGTACTCGCCGGCCGCGAGGTTGCTCTCGGCCCCGATGATTCGTGCGAGGCGCTCGAACGACGTGCCGGAGTCGATGATCGCTGAGGCTTCGAGGCGCCGGCCGATGTCCGCCGCGCTATCGCCGGCTTCAACCGAGATCAGGATAGGGCCGGTGCTTGTTTCAGCCGGCGCTAACTTCACGCCACTGCGTGAGATGGAGTCGGGCGACGTGTAGATCAGCCAGGCCGCGCCGGCGATCAGCGCGATCGCGACGCCTATGAGAGCAGAGTTGACGTATGAGTTGGCAGAGCTGCCATCCTGACCCCGCACGCAGGCTAGGATAGCAGGCCGGAAGGTTGAGACACGCGGCCGGCGGACTGACCCTTTGCGAAAACGGGACCGTAGTTCAAGGTAACGCGGCGTAGGGGCGCACGGCCGTGCGCCCTGACGAGGCCTTCTCGATGACGCCTGGCTGAGTGCCGGATGACAGAGTCTGAGGGTCTTCTACCTATTGCGCTGGAATCGCAGACGGTCCAGGTACGCCTGGAGAATGATCGAGGCCGCGATAGCGTCTGTGTCCAGCGGTGGCGGCTGTTTGCCGCGGCCGCGGCGGCCACGGCTGCGCCCGGTGTCGCCGCCGAGCCGCTGAGCTTCGGATGTCGAGAGGCGCTCGTCCCAGAGGTG